>DASRYD010000287.1:0-5703 GCA_035653955.1 Pseudoxanthomonas sp. | reverse complement strand
GCTGCACGTCGCCGCGCGGTTGGCGGGCAAGCCGGCCGGCAGCTACCGGGTGCGCGACCTGCTGGATTGAGCGCCGGGAACGGGACCGGCCGAGCGCCGCGATCGCGGTTTCCCAGTGGTATGGATGAGGTACGGCGGCATGGGCCGGATCCAGTAAAAGCTGGCGCGCGACCGGCCTTGCCGGTACAATTCCCGCTCGCCTGTTACCCGCCACCACGGACCGGAGAAATACCGAGTCCGCGGTTTCTTGCAGCCGCAAACCGGCGGGACAGGGTTCCTCCACCCCAAGGCGAACCCCGTGACCCATCCCGCAATCCTCGTGCTCGAAGACGGCAGCGTATTCGAGGGCGAATCCGTAGGCGCGACCGGACTTTCGGTCGGCGAAGTGGTGTTCAACACCGCGATGACCGGCTACCAGGAAATCCTGACCGACCCGTCGTACGCCCGCCAGCTGGTCACCCTGACCTATCCCCATATCGGCAACACCGGTTGCACCGACCAGGACGACGAAGCGGCCCAGGTCTGGTGCGCCGGCCTGATCGTGCGCGACGTGCCGCGCCGGCCCAGCAACTGGCGCAGCCAGGCCTCGCTGCTGGAATGGCTGCAGGCGCGCGGCATCGTCGCCATCGCCGGCATCGACACGCGCAAGCTGACCCGCATCCTGCGCGACAAGGGCGCGCAGAACGGCGCGTTGATGGCGGGCGAGGACATCGACGTCGAGAAGGCGCTTGAAGCCGCACGCAAGTTCCCCGGCCTGAAGGGCATGGACCTGGCCAAGGTCGTTAGCACGGAGGAATCCTATCCGTGGCACGAAGGCCAACTTGATCTGGATACCGGCAAGTTTGTCGCTACCGAACCGAAGTTCAAGGTCGTCGCCTACGACTATGGCGTGAAGGCCAACATCCTGCGCATGCTGGCCGAGCGCGGTTGCGAGGTGACCGTGGTGCCGGCGCAGACCCCGGCTGCCCAAGCGCTGGCGATGGATCCGGACGGCGTGTTCCTGTCCAACGGCCCCGGCGACCCGGAACCATGCGATTACGCCATCGCCGCGATCAGGGAATTCGTCGCGAAGAAGATCCCGACCTTCGGCATCTGCCTCGGCCACCAGTTGCTGGGCCTGGCGACCGGCGCGCAAACCATGAAGATGCCGCACGGCCACCATGGCGCGAACCATCCGGTCATCGACCTCGATAGCGGGCGGGTGCTGATCACTTCGCAGAACCACGGCTTCGCGGTCGACGAGGCCACGCTGCCGGCCAACGTGCGGGTGACCCATCGCTCGCTGTTCGACGGCACCAACCAGGGCATCGAGCTGACCGACGCGCCGGCGTTCTCGTTCCAGGGCCACCCGGAAGCGAGCCCCGGTCCGCACGACATGGCGCCGCTGTTCGACCGTTTCGTCGAGTCGATGCGTCGCGCCGGATGAACCGGGCGCCCGCCAGGCCGGTGATCAGGCGCTGGATGCCGCGCCTGCTGGCCGTTGGCGTGCTGCTCGGGGCCTACCCGGCGTTCGTGATGGTCTCGGTCTATGCCTACTGGTTCGGCTGCGGCCTGCCGGGCGGACGCAACGGTCCCGCCGATGCCTATCGGCATTCGCTGGCCAGCGCCATCGTCGCCTACACCAGTTCGCCGCGCTGCGTCGACCTGGTCACCCAGGTGATGGAACGCAACGGCGAAGGCAATCCGAGCCGCGCAATGGATGCGCACAACAACCGGATCGGCGCGCGAATCGGCGCGTCGGCCGATAGCTGGAAAACGATGCAGCGGGCGGTACGCGCTGCAGTGGAACAGGGGTCGGTCGACGCCAAGTCGCCCGACGGGATCACCTGGCTCGCGCCCGACGCGTGGCAGGAACGCATTTACTGAGGAAGACGATGCCCAAGCGCACCGACATAAAAACCATCCTGATCATCGGCGCCGGCCCGATCGTCATCGGCCAGGCCTGCGAATTCGACTATTCCGGCGCGCAGGCGTGCAAGGCGCTCCGCGAGGAAGGCTATCGCGTCGTGCTGGTGAATTCGAACCCGGCGACGATCATGACCGATCCGGAGATGGCCGACGCCGTCTACATCGAGCCGATCAACTGGCAGACGGTCGAGAAGATCATCGCCAAGGAAAAGCCCGACGCCCTGCTACCCACGATGGGCGGGCAGACCGCGCTGAACTGCGCGCTGGACCTGGCCGACCACGGGGTGCTGGAGAAGCATGGCGTCGAACTGATCGGCGCCAAGCGCGATGCGATCCGCATGGCCGAGGACCGCGAGCTGTTCCGCGTGGCGATGCAGGAGATCGGCCTGGAATGCCCGAAGGCCGAAGTCGCGCACACCCTGGAGGAAGCGCTCGATATCCAGACCCGCGTCGGTTACCCGACCATCATCCGCCCCAGCTTCACCCTGGGCGGCAGCGGCGGCGGCATCGCCTACAACCGCGAGGAACTGATCGACATCGTCAACCGCGGCCTGGAACTGTCGCCGACCACCGAAGTGCTGGTCGAGGAGTCGGTGCTGGGCTGGAAGGAATTCGAGATGGAAGTGGTCCGCGACACCGCGGACAACTGCATCATCGTCTGCAGCATCGAGAACCTCGATCCGATGGGCGTGCACACCGGCGACAGCATCACCGTCGCCCCGGCGCAAACCCTGACCGACAAGGAATACCAGCGCCTGCGCGACGCCTCCATCGCGGTGCTGCGCAAGATCGGCGTGGATACCGGCGGCTCGAACGTGCAGTTCGGCATCAACGCCAACACCGGTCGCGTCGTGGTCATCGAAATGAACCCGCGCGTGTCGCGTTCCTCGGCGCTGGCGTCGAAGGCCACCGGCTTCCCGATCGCCAAGGTCGCGGCCAAGCTGGCGGTCGGCTATACGCTGGACGAGCTGAAGAACGAGATCACCGGCGGCAAGACCCCGGCTTCGTTCGAGCCGACCATCGACTACGTGGTCACCAAGATTCCTCGATTTGCCTTCGAGAAGTTCCCGCAGGCCGACGCGCGCCTGACCACGCAGATGAAGTCGGTCGGCGAGGTGATGGCGATGGGCCGCACCTTCCCCGAATCGCTGCAGAAGGCGCTGCGCGGGCTGGAAACAGGCAAGGTGGGCCTCGACCCGACCGGCCTGAATCTGGCCGACGAAGACGACCTGGCCACGCTGCGCCGCGAACTGAAGGCGCCGGGCCCGGAACGCCTGTTCTACGTCGGCGACGCGTTCCGCGCCGACATGAGCGTCGAGCAAGTGTTCGAACTCTCGTTCATCGATCCGTGGTTCCTCGACCAGATCGAGGAAATCGTCCTGGCCGAAAAGCAACTCGCCGCAGATGGCCTGGGGTCGCTGGACAAGCCGCGCCTGCGCAAGCTGAAGCGCGCCGGTTTCTCCGACGCGCGCCTGGCCCAGCTGGCCGGCACCGACGAAACCGCGATCCGCGTGCTGCGCAACGCGCTGGGCGTGAAGCCGGTGTACAAGCGCGTGGATTCCTGCGCGGCCGAATTCGCCACCGACACCGCCTACCTGTATTCGACCTACGAGGACGAATGCGAGGCGCAACCGAGCAATCGCGACAAGATCATGATCCTCGGCGGCGGCCCCAACCGCATCGGCCAGGGCATCGAGTTCGACTACTGCTGCGTGCACGCGGCGCTGGCGCTGCGCGAGGACGGGTTCGAGACCATCATGGTCAACTGCAACCCGGAAACCGTATCTACCGACTACGACACCTCCGATCGCCTGTATTTCGAGCCGCTGACCCTGGAAGACGTGCTGGCCATCGTCGACGTCGAGAAACCGAAGGGCGTGATCGTGCAGTACGGCGGGCAGACCCCGCTGAAGCTGGCGCGCGCGCTGGAAGCCAACGGCGTGCCGATCATCGGCACTTCGCCGGACAGCATCGACCTGGCCGAGGACCGCGAGCGCTTCCAGAAACTGGTCAACGACCTGGGCTTGCTGCAACCGCCGAACCGTACCGCGCGCAGCGCCGAAGAAGCGCTGCTGCTGGCCAAGGAAATCGGTTACCCGCTGGTGGTGCGCCCCAGTTACGTGCTCGGCGGCCGTGCGATGGAAGTGGTGCATGCCGACGCCGACCTGGTGCGCTACATGCGCGACGCGGTGAAGGTCTCCAACGATTCGCCGGTGTTGCTGGACCGCTTCCTCGACAATGCGGTGGAAGCCGACGTGGACATCATCGCCGACCCCGCTGGCAACGTCCTGATCGGCGGAGTGATGGAGCACATCGAGGAGGCCGGCGTGCATTCCGGCGACTCGTCGTGCTCGCTGCCGCCGTATTCGCTGTCGGAGCAGACCCAGCAGGAGCTGCGCCGGCAGGTGGTGGAACTGGCCCGGGCGCTGAACGTGGTCGGCCTGATGAACACCCAGTTCGCGATCCAGTCCGACAACGGCAACGACACCGTGTACCTGCTGGAAGTGAACCCGCGCGCCTCGCGCACGGTGCCGTTCGTGTCCAAGGCCACCGGCGTGGCACTGGCCAAGATCGCCGCGCGCTGCATGGCCGGCAAGACGCTGGCCGAGCAGGGCGCGACGAAGGAAGTCGTCCCCGAGTACTACTCGGTCAAGGAAGCGATCTTCCCGTTCGCCAAGTTCCAGGGCGTCGACCCGATCCTCGGCCCGGAGATGCGTTCCACCGGCGAGGTGATGGGCGTGGGCCGCAATTTCGGTGCGGCGATGGCGCGCGCGCAGGAAGCCGGCGGCATCAAGGCGCCGCGACCGGGCAAGGCCTTCGTCTCGGTGCGCGACCCGGACAAGCCGCGCGTGCTGTCGGTCGCCCAGGCATTGCTCGAACGCGGCTTCTCGCTGGTCGCCACCCGCGGCACCGCCGAATGGCTGCGCGGCAACGGCCTGGACTGCGAAGTGATCAACAAGGTCGCCGAAGGCCGCCCGCACGTCGTCGACCTGATCAAGAACGGCGAAATCGTGTATATCGTCAACACCACGGAAGGGCGGCAGGCCATCGCCGACTCTTTCTCCATCCGCCGCGAGGCCCTGCAACACCGCGTCACCTATTCCACGACCGTCGCCGGCGCCCGCGCGCTGGTGCATTCGCTGGAATTCCGTGGCACCGGTCCGGTGCTGGCCCTGCAGGAACTGCACAAGGAATTGCGCGCATGAGAGCGCCGATTACACTGAAAGGCGCACAACGGCTGCGCGACGAACTGGACAACCTGAAGACGGTGAAACGGCCGGAAGTGGTCGCCGCCATCGCCGAGGCGCGCGCGCACGGCGACCTGAAGGAAAACGCCGAATACCACGCCGCCCGCGAGCAGCAGGGTTTCATCGAAGGCCGCATCAAGCAGCTCGAAGGCGAGCTGTCGCACGCCGAAATCATCGATGTGGCCAAGCTCAACGCGGGATCGCGCGTCGTATTCGGCGCGACGGTGACCCTGGCCGACGTCGAGACCGACGAGGAGAAGCGCTACCAGATCGTCGGCGACCTCGAGGCGGACATCAAGCTGGGCCTGATCGCGATCTCGTCGCCGGTGGCGCGCGCCCTGATCGGCAAGCACGAGGGCGATGCGATCACCATCGACGCCCCTGCCGGCCAGCGCGAGTACGAAATCGTCGGCGTCGAATACGTCGGCTGATTCCATGGCCTCGGCCACGCTGCTGTTGCCCGCGCGTTCCCGTCTCGCCGGGCCATTGCCGCCGACCATCGGCAAGGCCTTGGCGCGTGCCGACGCAGGCCGCGGCGAAAGCGGCG
>DASRYD010000286.1:0-7560 GCA_035653955.1 Pseudoxanthomonas sp. | reverse complement strand
ATCTGGTCGCCGTCGTCGGGCGCGGCGCTGTTCTCGACGCGCAGCAACAAGGCATCGCCGGTTCCGCTGGCGGCGATCGCGAGCACGCCGTTGGCCTTGCGTCGGGCGATGGCGTGGACGATGGCGTTCTCGACCAGCGGTTGCAGGATCAGCACCGGCACCGGCGCTTCCAAGCAGGCCGGTTCGACATCCCAGCGCACCTGCAGGCGTTCGCCCAGGCGGATCTTCTCGATGGTCAGGTAGTGCTCGATGGCCGCGATCTCCTCGCGCAGCGACCGTTCCTGCTGCGGTTCCTGTTTCAGCGCGTCGCGCAACAGCGCCGACAGCGCCACCAGCATGCGGTCGGCCAGTTCGCCGTCGATGTGGACCATCTCCGCCACCGAGTTCAAGGCGTTGAACAGGAAGTGCGGGTTCAGCTGCGCACGCAAGGCTTCCAGCCGGGTCGACACCAGGCTGCGCTCCATCTCGGCGATGCGCAGTTCGCGCTCCCGCGCACGCTGGTAGAAGACGTAGCCGTGGGCGACGCCGATCACCGTCCACGCGGTCATGAAGTTGTTGCGCGTGCTGGTCAGCAGGACCTCGCCGAAGCCGGGCAGGGCGTCGTACCAGCCAAGCCACGGGTTGGAGTACCAGACATAGATCGCCTTGGATACGATCACCCCGGCGACCGCCAGCAGGTGCAGCGCGACCGGGTATGCCAGGTGGCCGCGCTCGATCGGGTGGCGGCGCGCCAGCCAGTAGAACCCCAGGCTCAGCGGCACCCAGGTCATCCAGCCGGCGAAACTGTATTTCAGCGCCTCGCCCCAGCCGACCGGGCGGCCATCGGTTTCGCCCATCGCCACTACCTGGCTGGCGAAGAACAGCGCGTAAGCGGTCCACCAGACCAGCACGGCCCACAACAGCGGCAGGATGCGGTTTTTCGTCGCGGGCAACATCTGGCCACCGTACCCGCGCGGCGGTAGTCCGCACAAGCGATGGCCGTGCCATTCGTCACGCCCGCGGTGCGGTTGGTCACTGCCGGCTGCTAAGCTTCCGCCGCGCGAAGGAAGATCGACGCGCCGCGGGCCGTGCCTGCGTCCTATCAATGCAACCAGGGAAAACCATGGATAGAAAGGTTCTGTTCGCCGCGGTGCTGTTCGCGGCCGCTTCCGTCGCCAACGCGGGCGAGTGCGAAGACAACTTCAAGAAGAGCGGCAGTATTTTTTCCGGTACCGACTTCGGCAGCCGCGTCACCGTGCCCGACCTGTCGGTGAAGGACGCCATGGGGCAACTGCGCGGAATCATGATCGGCGAGAAGATGGACGTGATCACCGAGGACGCGGAAACCGGCACCATGCTGGTCGAGCAGCGTTCGACCAACATGGTGCGCGCCATTCCCACCCTGATCAACGTCAGTCCCAGCGGCGGCGCGGCCGCGGTGGAGATGACGGTCAAGACCGAGAAGGGCCAGTTCGCCAAGCAGGACGCGATGCGCGCCGAGCTGTGCCGGATCATGGCCAAGCTCAAGGGCGGCAAGGAAGGCAAGCTGGCCGCCACGCAGGGCGCCAAGGCGAAGAACAGCGAGGACACCACGTTCAAGGACGTGTACGTGTTTTCGCGCGAGATCGCCCGCGAAGCCAAGGCGAACGCGCTGGCGGTGACCGCGCGGCACAAGGGCCGCAACTACGCCCTGAAAGGCAAGGTCGATTACATCCAGGAGGACGGCGAGGACTACAACGTGTCCTTCGACGTCCCCGAGCAGAGCGAGATGCTGCTGCAGGTGCCGGGCGACGACCAGCCGCGCGTCGGCGTGGCCTGCCTGTTCCGACCGAACCAGCTGGCCAACGTGCTGACCTTCCGCAAGGGCGACCGCGCCACGTTCCGCGGCCAGTTCCTCCGGTACGACGACTTCAAGCGCGTGCTGTGGCTGCAGAACTGCAGTCAGGTCAAGAAGTAGGTCGTCCGCGACAGGCATCGCCTCGCGCCGGGACCGCCAGGTCCCGGCGCCGTTTCGGCTTCAACCATTTCCGTTGCGACGGTCGCGAGCGCCGTCGTGCGCGGCCAGGACCAGCAGCATCGCCAGCAAGGCCACGCTGTATTCGCTGCCGCCGATACCGTGTTCGCCGACGAACCAGCCGTTGTGGCGGTGGATGATGGCGATGCCGACCGCGGCGATGACCGCCAGGCCCGACGCGGCCCAGCGCACGCCGCGGTTCAGTACGATCAGGGTGCCGGCGCAGATTTCATACGCAGTGATCGCCCAGACCCAGGCTGCGCCGTGGGGGAAACCGCGCGTTTCCATGAACCCGGCGAACTGGGGAATGGTGCCGTTGGCGATGCGGACGATGGCATGGGCCATGAACAGCCCGGCGGTGGCGACGCGCAGTACATGCAGCGCGAGCTGCGGGCTTATCCACGGATAACGCGAGAATGGTTGATGCATGGTTCCCCTTGGCGATGGCGTAGGCGCGCCGCCGGCACGCGAGTGCCGGCACCTTGGGTCGGGCAAGGGTCCCTGGCAACTTGCCTGGTGCGAAACGCACTTCGGGCGTGGCCAACGCCACGCATCGGCGGTGCGGCGGCACGGACGCGCCGCCGCGTGCCGGGCGATCAGTTCCAGGTATACCGCACCACCAGCGAAGTGCTGCGCGGCGACTGGTAGCCCGGGAAACCGTAGGAGGGATTGATGGTGTTGTAGCCGCCCACGTTCCAGTTGCGCACCGCGCCCTCTTCGCCGATGTGGTTGAACACGTTGCTGACGTTGAGTGCGATGTCGATGTCGTGCGCGCCGAACTTGCGACCCCAGGCCAACAGCAGGCCGGCGGTCCAGTTGAACGACTGGCGTCCCATCGAACCGCGAGGGCTGAGCTTGTTGAAGCAGTAGTACGAGTAGTTGCCGCGGCTTGCGGCGGCCGTGCCCGAGGGGGTGTTCTCGGCGTTCGGATAGAAACTGTTGCACAACACCGGCGCGCCCGTGTGGGCGGTGATGTTGCCGCCGATGCGGAAACCGTTGCGGAAACGGTAGAAGCCCATGGTCTTCAACGAATGGCGGTAGTCGTTGCTCAGGTCGCCGGTGGCGCCCTGCATCAGCTGCGGGTAGTCGAAGGCATAGGACGAGCCCGAGATGCTCTGTCCAGTGGACTCGTCGAAATAGCCTTCGTAGTTGCCGAACATGTGGCCCCACGTGTAGCTGACATTGAAGAAGTACGGTTCGTCCAGGCTCTCGGCGTGGGTCAGCGTGCCGATCAGCTGATAGTTGGTGCGCTCGGCCCTCGGCATCCCGTACACGCTGGCCGGCACGGTGATGGTCTGCATCTGGCCGGTGCCGCCCAGGTCGTTGGTCAGCTCGATCGCCGAGCCGGGGTTGTACAGGATGCAGGCGTTGGAGATTTTCGCGTTCGGATAGCCTTGTGCCGCCAGGTAATTGCGCAGCGGACTGCCCGGGCCGAGGTCGCAGGTCGTTTCGATGGTGCGGTCGAGCGAGGTGTACTTGGCCTGCACCGAACCCTGCCAGCTGCCGTCGAACTTGTGCTGCAGGTAGACCGTGTAGTTGTTCTGCCGGGTGTTCTTGATGTTGCCGGAGGCGATCGTGCGCGGGTCGGCGGGATTGCTGCTGCCCAGGGTGACCGTATCGCCGTACTTGTTGCCGAGGATCGGGCTGCCGTCCGGGTTGATGCCGGTGTAGGCGTAGTAATCCGTGCGGTTGACGGTGATGCCGCCGACGCCGGAGTTGATCGATGCGGGCAGGGGGATGGTGTACTGGCCCGCGGCGGCGCCGAACTTGGTGCTGCCATCGCCGAACACGTCCCAGGCCGCGCCGACGCGCGGCGATACGGTCTTCAGGTCGATGAACTCGCGGCCGGTCAGCTGGTAGCCCAGGTTCTGGTCGTAGCGCACGCCCGCGTACACGACGAAATCCGGGGCCAGCTTCCAGGTGTCTTCGATGAAGGCGCCGCGATTCGTGGTGGTGAACGCGCCGCCGGTCTTGCGATACATGGCCTGCACGTAGGGCGTGTTCGCGGGAACGACGACGCCGTTCGGCAACGTGGTGTCCTTGGTGTACTGGTGGTAGGCGTAGTTGCCGTTCTCGCCCGCGATGCTCAGGTTGTTGAAACCGACGTCGTAGTTCTCGGCGCCGAACATGATCTGGTGGTCGCCCGGCGTCCAGGTGAACGCCGCGCGGTAACCGCGCTTGAAGTAGGTGCTGGGCAGCAACGAATTCGGCGAGGCGCTGGCGCCGATGCTCTGCGAGGAACGATCGTCCACGGCGTATTGCAGCGCATACGGCGCGTCGGTGCCGGACGTACTGGTCGGCGTCAGCGCCCAGGTGGACATGTACCCGCCCATCACCGACAGGGTCATGGTGTCGTTGATGTTCCAGTAGTAGTTGCCGATGAGGAGCTGTTGCAGGTTCTGCGGATTGCTCCACGAACGCTCATTGCGCCGGCTGGTGTCGTAGCGCGTGGGCAGGTCGTAGACGGTGCTGTAGGTGCTGTATCTGTTGCGCTCGCCCATCACGTTCAACTGCTGGTTGTCGGTGATGTTCCAGGTCAGGTTGAGCAGCGGCGCGTTCAACTTGTCCGTCGCCACGGTCTGCTGCGTGCCGGTGGTGTTGACCGACTTGCGCGTGTACTCGGGATTGTTGCGATCCAGTACGTAGAAGAACAGCCGGTCGCGGATGACGGGACCGGACACCCACAGGAACTGGTCGAACAGGCCTTCGCGGCTGCCGTTCGGATACGAGTAGTAGGTACCGTCCGGGTAGCGGTAGGCGGGGCTCTTTTCCATCAGCGCGCTGTACAGCGGCGGGGTGTAGTACAGGTCGTAGCCGAAGCGGAAGTCGTTGGTGCCTTGCTTCACGGTCTGCGCCATCGATCCGCCCAGCGCGTTCGAATAACGCGCCGAGGCGGTGTCGTCGATGATCTGCGAAGTCGCCATGGCTTCGGCCGGAATGCCGGTCAGGCCGTAGCCGTTGCGGTCGTTGGTGACATCGAACTCGTTGACGTAGTAGCGGTTCTCCGCGCCGGACGATCCGCCGAAGCGCGGGAAGCCGCTGGAGTTGGCGACCGAGACCTGCGACAGGAACTGCTGCGCCGTGGAAATCGCCGAGCGGCCGCCGGCCAGCGAATCCATCAGCTTGACCGGCACGATCGTGTTCAACTGCGGCGTGGTCATGTCGATCGGATTGATGCCGCCGCGGTCGACCGCGTTGGCGACCGCCTTGACGGCGTCCAGCGTGACCGCGGATGCAGCGCCGGCTGCCGCCGCGTAATCGAGGTCCACGCGCGAAGACGAACCGGGCACGACCTGCACGCTGCTCGAGCCGGCCGGCTTCCCGTCCACTTCGGCGCTGACTTCGTAGCGCCCGGCAGCCAGCGTGTTCGCCGAATAGCGCCCTTCGGCATCGGTGGTGCGTTCCTGCGCGGCGCCGGTATCGAGGTTGCGGATGACGACCTTCGCCGGCGATCCGCCGGTCTGCCGCACGATGCCCGAAATGCCGCCGGTGGTGGATTGGGCGTAGGCCGCGGATCCGGCGAGGCAGGCGACCAGCGCCAGCGCGAGGCGCGTCCTCTTGCGGGTTTTGCGGACCGGAGAAACGGCAAACGTGGAAGCTTTCACTCGCATGATCCTCGGGAAGGTGATGGGTTCGGGTATCCGCCGCGTTCCGCGAAGCGGACACGCATGCAGCGGTTCGTCGCATGGGCGTCACGCCCTTGACACGAAAAGATTCTGCGCCCGGCAAGGGCGTCGATTGCGTCCGCTAGTTCATGAGTTCATGTATGCGGACGTACGCGATTCGTGGCTCATCGCGGCTCAATCGCCGCGCGTGGAGCGCGCGGCCGGATGCAGGATCAGTCCGCGCAGCTTGGTGCGATCCATCTGCCACGGCACGCGGCGAGCGGTGCTGTCGGGTATGGCGAGTTCGCTGCGCAAGGTCAGCGTGTAGGTTCCCGGCTTGTCGATGCGCACGTTGCCGAGGTGCGATACCGCTTCGGCATAGGGATGCTGGGTGCTGCGCGCGTTTTCGGGCTTGCTGTCGATCGACGGCCGCGCGGAAAACCGTTGGCCATTGAGTTCGATGCGCACCGGATCGCGATACGCCAGCGGTTTGTCCGGGCGGTACAGGCTGACCAGATCCACACGGTAGTCGCCAGGCGCGAACGCCCGGAAGGTCCAGCGCGCGGCGTTGTCTTCAGGCTTCGCCGCGTCCGCTTCGAGTCGCGCCGCGGCCATGTCCAGCGTGACCGCGCCCGAACCTTGCTGCAGCAACTCCCGGGACATGCGCGGCGCCTCGTCGCCGGTTTCGAGCACGACGACGGAAACGGGCTTGTCGGGAGCCTGCGCCGGCAAGCGCAGCGAAAGCCGCGGCACGTCGCTTCCCGGAATCTTGTCCTGGGCGAACTCGATGGGCCGCTTCGGCGAACCGAGCAGGTAGGCGCGTTCGACCTTCGCCTCCAGTCCGTGCAGCACCAGGCCGGGGCGCCAGTCGATCACGTTGAGATACAGCTTGCCGGGCCGGGCGGTGATCGTGCCCCAGTCGAACTCGTATGGCGTGCGCAGCGGACGCGTACCGTAGATCGCCTCGCCGTTGCGCGCCAGCCAGCGCGCGGCGCCACGCAGGATGTCCTGGGAGGGCTGCGGGATCTTCCCCGACCCGGTCGGGCCGACGTTGAGCAGAAGGTTGCCGCCCTTGCCGGCCACGTCGACCAGGCGCAGCACCACGGCGTCCGCCGATTTCCAGTTCTGGTCGGCGCGGTTGTAGCCCCAGTGGTTGTTCAGCGTCATCGCCGACTCGAAGTCCCTGGCGAAACCCGCCTGCGGAATCTCGTTGTCGCCCATCGAGAGGAAGTCGCCGTAGTCGCGCTCGGAGAACGACTTGATGCGGTTGTTCACCAGGGCGTTCGGCTGCAGCCTGCGCACCAGCGCCAGCAGTTCCCGCACGTTTGCGTCGGGCGTTTCCTTGCCGATGTCGAACCACACTTCGGCGATGTCGCCGTAACGGGTCAGCAATTCGGTGACGTGGGGCAGCACCGTCCGTTTCCAGTAACGGTCGAAGCGCTTGCGGTCCAGCTCGAACTCCCACTTGTTGTTGAACGAATCGGGCGTCGCGTCGGGACTGGACCAGTCGAGGATGTGCGAGTAATAGACGCCGAACCTGAGGCCCTGCCTGCGCGCCTCGTCGGCCAGCTCGCGCACCGGGTCGCGCCCGAACGGCGCGGCCTTGACGATGTTGTAGTCGCTCACCTTCGTGTCGAACATCGCGAAACCGTCGTGGTGCTTGGCGGTGAACACGATGTATTTCACGCCGGCGTCCTTGGCCAGCTTCACCCATTCGGCCGCGTCGAAATCCTCGGCGCGCAGGTTTTCGACCAGCGCCTTGCGGTACTCCGCGGTCGGTATCTTCGCGTGGTTCATCATCCATTCGTCGTAGCCGGACTTGCCCTTCCATTCGCCGCCGGCCACTGCGTACGGCCCCCAGTGGATGAACATGCCGTAGCGGGCGTCGCGCCACCATTGCATGCGGACATCTGCGGAAGCGGCGTTGTCGGGAGCGGCCGGCGTGGCGGCCGGCTGCGCCGT
>DASRYD010000285.1:0-2690 GCA_035653955.1 Pseudoxanthomonas sp. | reverse complement strand
GGTCGTCGCGGCGCCGCTCGACTTCGCAGCCGAGAACGTCGCGGTTGAACGCCTCCGCACGGTCGAGGTCGCGCACGCGCAGCACCACGTGGTCGAGGCGCTGGACCGCGAACGGGCGCGACGCGGCAGCCATGGTTCAGGCCGCCTTCGCTTCGGATTCGGCCGGGGCCGAGTGGCGGATCAGGAAGTCGAACGCCGACAGCGCCGCGGTCGAACCGGCGCCCATCGCCACCACGATCTGCTTGAACGGCTCCGTGGTCGCGTCGCCGGCGGCGAATACGCCCGGCACGCTGGTGTGGCCGCGATCGTCGATGACGATCTCGCCACGCGGAGAGAGTTCCACCGTGCCCTTCAGCCAATCGCTGTTCGGCAGCAAGCCGATCTGCACGAACACGCCGGCCAGCTCGACCTCGTGCGCCTCGCCGCTGTTGCGGTCGGTGTAGCGCAGCGATTGCAGCTTGCTGCCGTCGCCGCGCATCTCGGTGGTCTGGGCGTTCACGTGCACGGTCGCATTCGGCAGGCTGCGCAGCTTGCGCTGCAGCACTTCGTCCGCGCGCAGCTTGCCGTCGAATTCCAGCAGGGTGACGTGCTCGACGATGCCGGCCAGGTCGATGGCCGCTTCCACGCCGGAGTTGCCGCCGCCGATCACCGCGACCTTCTTGCCCTTGAACAGCGGGCCGTCGCAGTGCGGACAATAGGTGACGCCCTTGTTGCGATGCTCGGTTTCGCCGGGCACGCCGGTCTGGCGCCAGCGCGCGCCGGGCGACAGGATGACCGTCTTCGCGCGCAGGGTCGCGCCGCTCTCCAGCTCGACGCCGATCAATCCGCCTTCGCGCGCGGCCGGATGCAAGGCCTTGGCGCGCTGTGCGGTGATCAGCTCGACGTCGTAGTTGCGCACGTGCGCTTCCAGGGACGCGGCCAGCTTCGGGCCTTCGGTGTATTCGACCGAGGGGAAGTTCTCGATGGCCATCGTGTCCAATACCTGGCCGCCGAAACGCTCGGTGACGATGCCGGTGCGGATGCCCTTGCGCGCGGCGTAGATCGCCGCCGCAGCGCCAGCCGGGCCGCCGCCGACGACCAGCACATCGAACGGCGCCGTGTCCTTGAGCGCTTCGGCAGCCCGCGCCGCGGCGCCGGTGTCCAGCTTGGCGACGACCTGCTCGATGCTCATGCGGCCGGCGTCGAATTCCTCGCCGTTGAGATAGATGGTCGGCACCGACAGTATCTGCTTGGCCTCGACTTCGGCCTGGAACAGCGCACCGTCGATGGCTACGTGGCGGATGCGCGGGTTCAGCACGCTCATCGCGTTCAGCGTCTGCACCGTGTCCGGGCAGCTCTGGCAATGCAGCGACATGTAGGTTTCGAACACGAAATCGCCGTCGAGTTCGCGCACCTGTTGCGCCAGGGCGTCGTCGATCCTGACCGGATGGCCGCCGACCTGCAGCAGGGCCAGCACCAGCGAGGTGAACTCGTGGCCCAGCGGGATGCCGGCGAAACCGACCACGATGTCGGTGCCGGCGCGGCGGATCAGGAACGACGGCTTGCGCGCGTCGTTGCCGGTCGCGCGGGAAATCTTCGGCGACAGCGAAGCGATGTCGGCGAGCAGGCCGTCGAGTTCGCGCGAAGCGTCCGAATCGTCGAGCGAAGCGACCAGCTCAATCGGCTGCTGCAGCTTCTCGAGGTAGGCGGCGAGTTGGGTCTTGAGGTCGGCATCCAACATGGTGGGTTCCTGTTTGCGGGCAGGCGTCGCCGCTCGGCAACGCGGTGCAGAGGCGGAATGGAGAAGGCTGGGGTGAGGGCGACATCGCGGCCGCCCTCAGCCCAACCCCCTCCCGTTCGGGAAGGGGCGGGTCGTTCGGCTCAGATCTTGCCGACCAGGTCCAGCGACGGCTTGATCGTCTGCGCGCCTTCCTTCCATTTCGCCGGGCACACTTCGCCCGGGTGGCTGGCGACGAACTGTGCGGCCTTCAGCTTGCGCAGCGTCTCGGTGACGTCGCGGGCGATCGCGTTGTCGTGGATTTCCAGGGTCTTGATGACGCCGTCCGGATCGATCACGAAGGTGCCGCGCAGGGCCAGGCCTTCTTCGTCGATGTGCACGTCGAAAGCGCGGGTCAACTGGTGGGTCGGGTCGCCGACCAGCGGGAACTGGGCCTTGCCCACCGCCGGCGAGGTTTCGTGCCAAACCTTGTGCGAGAAGTGCGTGTCGGTGGTGACGATGTAGACCTCGGCGTTGGCCTTCTGGAATTCGGCGTAATGCTCGGCCGCGTCCTCGACCTCGGTCGGGCAGTTGAAGGTGAAGGCGGCGGGCATGAAGATCACGACCGACCACTTGCCCTTCAGGCTCTCGTCGGTCACTTCGATGAACTTGCCGTTATGGAAGGCCTGGGCCTTGAAGGGTTTGACTTGGGTGTTGATCAGGGACATCGCGGATCCTCGAGGTTGGCAGGGAGGGGTGGGAAACTGCGGGTCATACTAGGTCGGCCCGATAGATAACTCAAATTGATTGATGGGATTGGATAGATAGATATTGCCTATCGTCGGATTCTCAATCCCCTATGCCGGATATATGCCTCTGATTGCCGAATTGCTGCGTGAAGCCGTCGCTGGCCAGCCTGCCGAGGCGCGTTTCGACGCCGAAACCCTGCTGGGCCACGCGCTGGGCCGCGATCGTGCGTGGCTGTTCGCGCATG
>DASRYD010000284.1:0-19571 GCA_035653955.1 Pseudoxanthomonas sp. | reverse complement strand
GCGAAGCGCGCGCCCTGCTGCGATTGGCCGGACAGCCGGCCACGCCGCAACTGCTGGCGTGGACCGGCAAGACCCTCGACCGCAGCTACCTGGATGGTGCCGCGATGTACCTGCGTCCCCCGCGCGGGGACCTGGCCTATTTCCGCGCCGCGCGCCGGCTGCTGCAACAGATCCATCGTCGCGGCCTGGCCCACAACGATTTGGCCAAGGAAGCCAACTGGCTGGTGCTGGAAGACGGCAGCCCGGCGGTGATCGATTTCCAGCTGGCGACGCTGGGGCGGCCGCGTTCGCGCTGGATGCGCCTGCTCGCGCGCGAGGACCTGCGCCACCTGCTCAAGCACAAACGCATGTATTGCCGCGAGCACCTGACCCCGGTGGAGCTGCGCCTGCTCGCACGCCACTCGTGGCTGCGCGACCTGTGGTTCCGCACCGGCAAGCCGGTGTACCGTTTCGTCACCCGCAAGCTACTGAAGTGGGAAGACAACGAAGGGCAGGGACCGAAACCGTAGGCGCGGGCAGGACCCGCTCCTACAATGGGCGGGCAGCCCCAGGAAAAAACCGCATGACTTCGCTCGCCGGCAAAACCCTGTTCATCACCGGCGCCTCGCGCGGCATCGGCCTGGCCATCGCGCTGCGTGCCGCGCGCAGCGCCGCCAACGTCGCCATCGCGGCGAAGTCCAGCGTGCCCAATCCGAAGCTGCCCGGCACCATCCACAGCGCCGCCGAAGCCGTCAACGCCGCCGGCGGCCAGGGCCTCGCCCTGAAGTGCGACATCCGCGAGGAAGACGAGGTGAAAGCCGCGGTCGCCGCCACCCTCGATACGTTCGGTGGCATCGACATCCTGGTCAACAACGCCAGCGCGATCTGGCTGCGCGGCACCCTGGACACGCCGATGAAGCGCTTCGACCTGATGCAGCAGGTCAACGCGCGCGGCAGCTTCCTGTGCGCGCAAGCCTGCCTGCCGCACCTGCTGCAGGCGCCGAACCCGCACATCCTCACCCTGTGCCCGCCGCCGTCGCTGGAGCCGAAATGGTGGGGCCCGCATACCGGCTACACGCTGGCGAAGATGGGCATGAGCTTCGTCACCCTGGGCCTCGCCGCGGAATTCGGGCCGCAGGGCGTCGCGGTCAACGCACTGTGGCCGCGCACGCTGATCTCCACCGACGCGTTGAACATGATCCCCGGCGTATCCATGGCGAACGGCCGTTCGCCCGAAATCATGGCCGACGCCGCGCACGCGATCCTCGTCCGCGAAGCGAACGCGTGCACGGGCAACTTCTTCATCGACGACGAGGTGCTGGCCGAAGCCGGCGTCACCGACCTGTCCCGCTACGCCGTCGATCCCTCGCAACCGCTGCTGCCCGACCTGTTCCTCTGACCGGCGTCGCGATCAACCGTCGATGACGACGCGGTTGCGTCCCCCGCGCTTGCCGGCGTACAACCTGCGGTCCGCCGTCTGCAGCAGCACGCCCGGTTGGATGCCGTCTTCGGGCAGTGTGGCAACGCCGATGGATACGCTCAGCGCCAGGTCCGGCACGCCCTGCCAGGCGTTCACCTTCTGGCGTAACTCCTCCGCGATGCGGGCCGCCGTCGCCGAACTGGCGCCGGGCAGGACCACGAGGAATTCCTCGCCACCGTAACGGCATACCCAGTCGGTCGCACGCAGCGCCTTGCTCATCGTTTCCGCCAGCCCGACCAGGATCCGGTCGCCGACCACATGGCCGTGGCTGTCGTTGATCCGCTTGAAATGATCCATGTCGACGAACAGGACCGACAGCGCCTGCTGCCCCGCGGCGGCCGCGTCGATCGTCGGTGCGAAGAAGGCGTTGAAATAGGCGCGGTTGTAGACGCCGGTCAGCCCGTCGCGCATCGCCGCGGCTTCCGCGCGTTCGTATTTCTGCCGGTAGCTGAGCACCGCGAACGCATCGCGCCTGTCGCGCGGCTGCGCATGGCCCGCGATGGCCGGTTCGCGCTCGAAGTGATGCAGGTACAGCGCACTGCACAGCGCGTACCAGAGGCCCGCGGCCGCCTTCGACACGACCGAGGTCGCCAGCAGGCCGGCGAAATCGGCATGGCCGTGGAAGGCGAACGACGCGTACGCCAGGCTGTCCAGCGTCAGCACCAGCATCAGCGTGCAACTCATCGGCGCGAACAAGCCCGGCAACCGCCGCGCCATCCATTCGTAGACGACGACCAGCAGGAAGGCGTCCATCACCAGCAGCACCGAACCCACCGCGAGGTTCCGCGCGGTCTGCAGGAACGTCTCCGGCGCCATGCCGCTGAAGTTCAGCGTGTCGGGTTGCCCGGCCTGCCACGCCAGGGTGACCAGCAGCAGGGAGATCGCGCCGTTGGTCGCCGCCAGCGCGTAGATCAGCCGGCGCGTTTCGGTCGCGTCTTCGCGGATGTAGACCATCAGCACCACGAACAGGCTCGCACTGAACAGCACCGCGGATCCCGGCGGAACCAGGATGCCGTCGCCGACGGGAACCAGCAGGCTGCTCGCGATGGTCTGCAGCACCTGCATCGCGCCCAGGAAGACGTACAACGGCACCAACCCCAGCGAGGAGCGCAGCCTGAACAGGACCAGGAGCACCCCGGCCACCAGGATGGCCTGGAGCGTCAGTACCGGCATGGAAGCTCCCGATTCGCGCACGAGCAGCGCAGGCATCCGGCGCGGGGGACTGGGACGAATGGAACAGGCGATGGAATCGCAAGCATCCTAGCTTCCTGGACCGGCTCCTCGTGAAATTGGAGCCGTCCCGGAGGACTCTACGACATTCCCCGGCGGCCGCGCATCCCGCATTGAAGCATTCGCTGCGCGGGCGACGGTGTGGGAAGATGGCATCTTCGTTACGGATTGCTGAAACGTGAAATACCTGCACGCGATGATCCGCGTCCACGACCTGGACGCCACCAGCCGCTTCCTCACCGAAGGCCTGGGCCTGAGGGAAACCCGGCGCATGGACAACGCGGCCGGCAAGTTCACCCTGGTCTATTTCGGCGCGCCGCGGAACCCGGAAGCCGAGATCGAACTGACCCACAACTGGGGCAGCGACGAGGACTACGGCAGCGCCCGCAACTTCGGCCACCTCGCGTTCGAAGTCGACGACATCTATGCGCTGTGCGCGCACCTGCAATCGCTGGGCGTCGTCGTCAACCGCCCACCGCGCGACGGCCGCATGGCCTTCGTGCGCACGCCCGACCTGATCTCCATCGAGTTGCTGCAGAAGGGCGAAGCGCTGCCTCCGCAGGAACCGTGGGTTTCGATGCCCAATACCGGCGTCTGGTAAGGCATCCGCGGTAAATTGACCGCTCGTCATTCCCGCGCAGGCGGGGCATCCGGCGACCTTTGTTCGGACCGCCCTTGTCCGCACGAAGATCAAAGACACTGGATTCCCGCATGCGCGGGAATGACGGAAAAATCATCCATCGTCCAATCGAAGCCATAGCCCCAATGACCACCTCCGACCTCCTCGCCCTCGGCCGCGATTACTACCTGCCCGTCTACAAGCCGCGCGAAACCATCCTCGAACGCGGACAAGGTTCGCGCGTGTGGGACCAGGACGGTCGCGAATACATCGACTTCGCCGCCGGCATCGCGGTATGCGGGCTGGGCCATTGCAATCCGGAACTGACCGCCGCGCTGATCGAGCAGGCCGGCAAGCTGTGGCACACCAGCAACGTGTTCTACAGCGAACCGCCATTGCTGCTGGCGAAGGAACTGGTCGAGGCGTCGAAGTTCGCCGGGCGCGTGTTCCTGTGCAACTCGGGCGCCGAGGCCAACGAGGCGGCGATCAAGCTGACCCGCAAGTGGGCGGCATCGAAGGGCCGCGCGGCGGACAAGCGCGTCATCGTCACCTTCAAGGGCAGCTTCCACGGCCGCACCATGGGCGCGGTCACCGCGACCGCGCAGCCGAAGTATCAGGAAGGCTACGAACCGCTGCCGGGCGGGTTCCGCTACGTCGATTTCAACGATCTGGCGCAACTGGAAAACGCGATGGCGTCGGGCGATGTCGCCGCGGTGATGCTGGAGCCGGTGCAGGGCGAAGGCGGGGTGACGCCGGTCGCGCCGGGGTTCCTGCAAGGCGTGCGCGCGCTGTGCGACAAGCACGACGCGCTGCTGATTCTCGACGAGATCCAGGCCGGCATGGGCCGAACCGGCACGCTGTTCGCGCATTGGCAGGATGAAGTGACCCCGGACATCGTTACCCTGGCGAAGGCATTGGGCGGCGGTTTCCCGATCGGCGCGATGCTGGCCGGGCCGAAGGTCGCGGAAATAATGGGCTACGGTGCGCACGGCACCACTTTCGGCGGCAACCCGTTGGCGGCGGCGGTGGCGCGCGTGGCGTTGAAGGCGCTGGCGTCCGACGGGATCGCCGCCAACGTAAAGAAGCAGGAACAGGCGTTGCGCGATGGCATCGCCGCAATCAATGCGGAACTGGACCTGTTTTCCGAAGTGCGGGGCCGCGGCCTGTTGCTGGGCGCGGTGTTGAAGCCTGCTTATGCGGGCCGCGCGGGCGAAGTGCTCGATCACGCCGCCGCGAACGGCTTGCTGCTGTTGCAGGCCGGGCCGGACGTGCTGCGTTTCGTGCCGGCGTTGAACATCGGCGACGGGGAAGTGGCCGAGGGATTGAAGCGCCTGCGCGCAGCGCTCGCAAAGCTGGTAGCCAAGGCTTGATGCCTGAAACGGGCCGAGCCGCGAAGCGGCTTCGGCCCGACGAGAGTGTCAGGGCACGAAGCTGAACTCGTACGACGCATAGAAGGGTTGCCCGCCGGCGGCAGGCAACCTTGCCTTGGACAGTTCCTTTTGAACGCATTGCGCGAGGCTGGTGTCGCCCTGGAGCCAGGTTTGATCGGTTGCGCCACTTCCGTTGACGTGGACCACGACCGTAAAGGGCTTTATGGGCGACTCCGCCCGACTTCCGCATATCTCGAATGCATCCCCCAGCACGTCCCCCTGGGCCTTCGTCAACGCGTTTTTCGCCGAAGGGCCGAGGGACGCCTCATGGGAGTCCGCGAGCACCTTCGCCTGGTCGTACGACAAGGATGCAGTTGCGACCTGGAATGCGAGAAACAGAAGTGCGGTCACGGTGGTCTCCTTGGATACTGGCGCAAGAATCAAGCCGGGTCGCGTAGTAGCTCCGGTTAGTTGTTGGGCGGAACCGCTGTACCGAAACGTTTGGCCGAAAGGGCTGCGGCCTTTCGGCGTTCCGCGTCGCGATTCCTGGGCGGGCTGAACGTGGTCATCGAATTGATAAGCGCCGTGGCCGCATCGGTCACTTGCTGAACCGCCAGATTGAACGCCGCCTCATTGGCTTTGGAGGGCGCGTTGAACCCGCTCAACTTGCGGACAAACTGCAACGCCGACGCGCGGATCTCGTCGCCGGTTGCCGGCGGATCGAAGTTGTACAGCGTTCGGATATTCCTGCACATGACGCCTCCGGTGCGTAGGGCGGATCGAGACCCGTCAATCACGATTCAACGAAAATGCGGCAAGCGGGTCAAGACCCGCCCCGCCGGCTGGCAGGGTAGCGCCTCGGATCGGACCGAGCCGCGAAGCGGGCATGGATGAACGGTTAGAGCCAAGGCAGCGATGATGCTGGCCACATAACACGCCGACGAGATGGCGATGCCGATGAAAGGAACGCTGAACCAATAGAGCTTGCCCAGTACAAAGAACCCGCCGACCGTCAGGAAGCCAACCAAGAGCAGGTAGGGTGAGGCGAACAAAAGACTGCCATGGGCAATCGCCAGGAAGCCATAGATCAGGCCGAAGAGCATGGCGGCCATGCTGTGGCTGGCATTGAAGCCAATCCAGCAGCGCCACATGGTTGTCTCTTTCGTGATCACCGGTGAAATCTCGCTCATGCGAAGTCGCAGTGCAGGATCGCGTGGCGTGAGCTTGGGGCCGACAAACGTATAGATGAGATGCAGGGTGCCGAGGGCAAAAAGAACGACTGCACTGGTGACCATCAGGGCTGTGGCTAACACGGCATTCCCCCAGGAGGCCTGACGCTCAAGTCGGGCCCTTGAAGCGGATCACAAGCAGGTGTCGCGGCTATTGGTTTTTTGGACTAATCGTGAGTGTCCAAATAGTAAGAGCCTCGCCAGATCTGTACCAGAAAAGGTTGTTGCCAGCGCGATGGGCAGCATTGTTGCAGTCCCGCTCCACAGATACGAGACATCCGAGCAGGCACGAGACTTCAAGGCCTTGGGCAATCGGACGCCTTCATGGGGCTCGTGACGAGGCGCGGACCGTTCCGGCCGGCTGCATGTCTCACGCGAAAGCGGCCACCCCAAGGAGAACGAAGGCGACCACCGCGGCGATCGCATGCGCGATCACCAGCCATGCGGGCAACAGGCGTTGTCGCCATTTGTAGGCGAGGCTCATCACCGCGCCGCCCACGGCCGCGAGCACGAACAGGGCCAGCGCGGCCATCGCCAGCTGCGGCACCGGCGAAGTGCACAGCGCATACAACAGCAGGGTCAGCCCCGAGGCCGCCAGCAGGCCATGCAACATGGCCAGCCACGCCGGCGGATTGTGTCTGCGGGCGAAGCGAATGCCCGCCATGGTCAATCCGCCAAGGGCGGCAATCGCGAACAGGATCGTCGCAGTCTGGAGCATGAGCATATGCCTCATCTCCAACATCGGAACGGCGCCAGCCTAGGCACGCCCGGGTAAACGCCGCGTGTGTCCGGAGTGAAGCCGAGGTGAGCAGGCGCGTTATGCGCGGATGACGAACCTCGACGGATATCTCACTCGCTCATCACTGTCCTGTTTATAGGGTGCCGTTGGCAAATGCTGAAGGAGAGCCGGTAATGAAGTCTCTATCCAAAAGCAGATACGCGCTGGCGGCGCTGGTGGGTGGCCTGGGCCTGGCGCTAGGGTCCGCGATGGCGGCCGAGAAAGATCTCGAATGCAAGCTGGACTACACGCTGGACGGCTGGTCGCTGGTCTATGAGCAGGCGACAGGCACCGGGACGGTCCACTGCGGCAAGGAAACGCTGCCGGTCTCCATCAAGGCGCGTGCCATAGGCGCCACGGTCGGCAAATGGAAAGTGGACAAGGGCCGTGGACGTTTCACCGACGTGCATGCCATCGACGAGGTGCTCGGCAAGTACGTCAAGGCGGAGGCCGACGTCGGCGTGGTGAAAAGCGGATCGGCGCAGTTGCTGACCAAAGGCACGGTTTCGCTCGCGCTGGCGGGAACCGGCGAAGGCGTGACCATCGGCGTGGATGTCGGTCAGTTCGAGCTGAGCGCCCGATAGCCAGGGCTCCGGCAGCGGTATTCCCAGACGCTGAGGTGACGTATGGCACGACCCATCTGGTCGGGGACGCTGGCATTCGGGCTGCTCAACATCCCGGTTTCGCTGATGCCCGGCGAGCGCAAGGTGGACATCAGTTTCCGCATGCTGGATTCGCGCGACAAGAAGCCGATCCGTTTCGAGCGCGTCAATGCGGATACGGGGGAGGAAGTGCCCTGGAAGGACATCGTCAAGGCCTTCGAATACGACAAGGGCAGCTATGTCGTCATCGAAAAGGAAGACATCGCCTCCGCTGCGCCGCAGACCCACGAGTCGGTTGACGTGGAGGCTTTCGTGGATCGCGAGGAAATCGGCATCCGCTTCTTCGAGAAGCCTTACGTCCTGGTGCCGGGAAAGAAGGCCGAAAAGGGTTACGTGCTGTTGCGGCACACGCTGGAGGCTGCGGGGAAAGTGGGTGTCGCGAGGGTGGTGATCCGTACGCGGGAATACCTTTGTGCGGTGATGCCCGAGGGAGACGCGCTGGTGCTGATGATGCTGCGCTACCCGCAGGAGCTGGTCGATCCCGAGGAGTACAAGCTGCCCGCCGGCAAGCCTTCGGATTACCGGATCAGCGCCAAGGAAACCGAGATGGCCAAGAGCCTGATCGATTCGATGGTCGTGCCATGGCAGCCGGACGACTACCACGACGAATTTCGCGAGCGCTTGCAGGCGATCATCCGCAAGCGCATCAAGGCCAAGGGCGCCACTACGAAGATCGCCGAGGAAGAGGCGCCCGGGCGCGAAGACGTTGCCACCAACGTGGTCGATTTCATGGCCCTGCTGCGCAAGAGCCTGGACGAGAAAAAGCGCACTCCGGCCAAAGGCAAGCCGGCAAAGAAATCGGCCCGGAAGAAGACGGCGCCCAAGACCGCGAAGAAAACGCGGAAGTCCGCCCGCAAGGCCGCGTCGCGGTGAGGGCATGACGCGAGGGCCTTCTTCCCTACGGCCCGATCGATGGAGGACGCGCGGTGACGCTACAGGAATATCGGCGCAAGCGTCGGTTCGGCGACACCCCCGAACCCGAGGCCGACCAGCGCCGCAGACGCGGCCGTCGGCCCATCTTCGTCGTGCAACTCCACCATGCCAGCCACCGCCACTACGATTTTCGCCTGCAGGTCGGCAACACCCTGAAGAGTTGGGCCGTGCCGAAAGGACCCAGCTTCGACCCGACGGTCAAGCGTCTGGCGGCGGAGGTGGAGGACCATCCGCTGGATTACGCCAACTTCGAAGGCGACATTCCGGAAGGGCAATATGGCGGCGGGCACGTCGCCATATTCGATCGGGGATTGTGGACGACGGACGACGATCCGGAAGCGCAGCTGGCGAAAGGCCATCTTCGCTTCCAGCTGTTCGGCGAGAAGCTCAAGGGCGGCTGGCATCTGGTGCGCACGCACAAGCCCGCGCGACAGCCGCAATGGCTGCTCTTCAAGGAAAAGGACGACTATGCGGGGAAGCGCGAGGCCGACGATATGTTGCAGGGCGTGGCTTCGTCTCCGGGCGCGGCCGGGCGCGGCGTGGCCCGCAAACGGGCGCGCCCGGCGAAGAAGCGGGCACGGACCCAGGCTCGATGGCTGCGTCGGGCCGCCGAACTCGACGGCGCACGCGCCGCACGCCATCGTCCCGCTTTCGTCGCTCCGCAGCTGGCGACCCTGCAGGCGCAGGTACCCGAGGGCGAGCAATGGCTGCATGAGGCGAAATGGGACGGATACCGGCTGATCGCGCAGATCAACGACGGCCGGACGCGGCTGTGGTCGCGCAACGAACTGGAGTGGACGGCCAAGGTGCCCGAAATCGTCGCGGCGCTGGAAGCGCTGGATCTGGCCGACGCGGTGCTGGACGGCGAACTGGTCGCCGGCGCCGGACGCCAGCAGGACTTCTCCTTGCTGCAAGCCACGCTGTCGGGCGAAAGGAATGCGACGCTGTCCTATGTGCTGTTCGATGTCCTGCAGGTCGGCGAGGTGGACTTGATGAACAGCCCGCAATCGCAGCGCAAGGCGCTGTTGGAAGAGATCCTCGCGGTTCCTCCGCAGCGGTTGGTCTACAGCTCGCACATCGAGGGTCGCGGCGGCGAGGCGCTTGCGATGGCGATCGGACGCGGTCTGGAAGGCATCATCTCCAAGCGGGCCGACGCGCCTTACCGGAGCGGACGCGGCGATGCCTGGCGCAAGATCAAGCAACGTGCGTCCGATGAATTCGTCGTCGTGGGCTACACGGCGCCGAAGGGCAGTCGCCAGGGGCTTGGAGCGTTGCTGCTGGCGGCGCCCGATCCCGGACACGGCTGGCGATACGCCGGCCGCGTTGGCTCGGGTTTCAGCGATACGCTGCTGGCCGAGTTGTCGGAACGCCTGTCCGGCTCCGCACGGAAGCCTGCCGAGGTCCGTGTCGACGTCGACGACCCCGACCTGCGGCGCGCACACTGGGTAAAGCCGGAACTGGTAGTGGAGGTATTCCATCATGGTCGCGGCAACCAGGGGTTGTTGCGCCAGCCTTCATTGAAGGCGATCCGCCGCGACAAGGGTCCCGGGGACTTGCGCGAAGCGGCGCCTACGGTCCCAACGACGGAGAGAACCATGTCGACGAGGCGCGGCAGATCGGCGAAGACCTCCCCGCAAGTGGAACTGACCAGCCCCGAACGGGTGGTCTTCCCCGATAGCGGGATCACCAAGGCCCAGGTCTTCGACTATTACCGGCGGATCGCGCGCTGGTTGCTGCCGGAGATCGCGGGACGCCCCGTATCGGTCGTGCGGTGTCCGCAAGGGGCGGCGCGACCCTGCTTCTTCCAGAAGCACCATGCGGCCGGCATGGAGCGCGTCGACAGCGTGCCGCTGGAAGAAGAGGACGGAACGCGAGCGGATTACCTGGTCGTGCACGACGAGCCCGGCCTGCTGGAGCTGGTGCAATTCAATGCCCTGGAATTCCATCCCTGGGGTTCGCAGGCCCAGGCGCCGGACCTGGCCGACCGCATCGTATTCGACCTGGATCCCGGACCGGACGTGGCCTGGAAGCAGGTGGTAGCCGCGGCGAGGCTGGTGCGAAAACGGCTGCGCGCCCTGGGCCTGGTTTCTTACGTGCGCACGTCGGGCGGAAAGGGCCTGCATGTCGTGGTCCCGTTGAAGCCGGCCTGTCCATGGACGCGGGTGAAGGCGTTCGCGCACGCATTCGCCGAGTCGATGGCCGAATCCGATCCGCTGGCGTATGTCGCCACCGCCAGCAAGAAGTTCCGCCACGGCCGCATCTTCATCGACTACCTGCGCAATGGCCGGGGCGCGACCAGCGTGGCCTCGTTCTCGCTGCGCGCACGCGAAGGCGCACCGGTGGCGATGCCCCTGCGCTGGGAGGAACTGGGCCGCATCAAGGGCGGCAATGCCTACGACCTGGCATCGGCGTTGCGCCGCATGAAGCGCATGCGCTCGCACCCGTGGGGTGGCTACGCGCGGATCCGCCAGAATCTGGACAAGGTCGGAAAGAAACTGGCCCTCGCCGGCGACGGGTGATGGCGCGTTTCATCCCGCGCGATGCATCCGTTTCAGGAAACGGGCCGCAGCCTGCTCCCATTGGCGCGGTCCCTTGGCGCGACGGGCCGCCTGCTGCAGCCAGCCATGCTCCCAGCCATCGAACAGGCAAGGATCCACATAGCTCTTTCCGCAGATGCGCGCCGTGTTGCCCAATAGCGCCGCGGTCTGTCGCAGCACCTCCTGACGGATCCGCGCACGACCGGCTTCGTCGTCCTGCGGCGGCGGATCGATCGCGGCCAGCAGCTTGAACGCGAAGAGCGTCGCGCCCCAAGTGCGGAAGTCCTTGGCCGTGAAAGGCCCGCCCAGATGCGTGCGCAGGTACTCGTTCACGTCGGCCGAACCGATGCGCTGCACGGTGCCGTTCTCCCGGTACTGGAACAGCGCCTGTCCGGGAAGTTGCTGGCAACGCCGCACCAGCTGGACCAGGCGCGCATCGTTCACCACCGCTTCCACGGGTTTGCCGCCCTTGCCGCGGAACGCGAAGTGCACGCGTCCGGAGGCGACGAAATGCGTATGGACGTTGCGCAGCGTGGTGATGCCATAGGAACCGTTCTGTTTCTGGTAGCTGGCGTTGCCGACCCGCAACAGCGTCTGGCCGAGCAACGCCACCACCAGCGCGACTACCTTCCGGCGGGGAAACCCGGGCAGGGACAAATCGGCGTTCGTCCGCCTGCGCAGATGCGGCAGGGCTTCGGCAAAGGCCACGATCCTGCCGTACTTGTGCTGGCCGCGTTCCGACTGCCAATCGCGGTGGTAGCGGTATTGCTTGCGTCCGCGCGCATCCCGCCCGGTGGCTTGCAGGTGTCCGCGCGCGTCCAGGCAGATCCACACGTCCTGGTAAGCCGGCGGTATGGCCAACTTGCGGATGCGCGCCAGCGTCCTCTCGTCCCGCAAGATACGTCCATCGGGCCGGACGTAGGCGAATCCCCGTCCCGCGCGTCGCCTGCGCAGACCCGGCTGTGCGTCGGATGTGTAAACCAACGCCATCGACTTCAGAATTCGTCGACGTACTCGAGTAACAGGCCTTGCCGCGCGGCGATCTCGTCGGAGATGGCGCGGACCGTGTCCGCATACGGCGGGCTCACCTCGATCTCCAGCGCATGCAAGCCCGTGCCTGCCGCATCGTCGACCAGGCCTGCCGAGCTGGAGTCCTCGTCGTCCAGATGGGGCATGAGGTCGGCGACCTCTTCGATGCTCTGCACACCATCGACGCCGTGGAGGGCGGTGACCAACATTTCGAAGCCGGTTCGGGGTCCGGTGGCGCGGAGCCTGACGAGTGCCATGACATGTCTCCTGATGCGGCGTTCGCACGCGGCGCCGATCCGAAAACAACGTATGCGTGGGTGGATTACCAGGTCGTGAAAACAGGTATCCGGCGTTCACGGCGGGTTTCACGCACCGGCAGCGCATCGCATGGTTAGTGGGCGGCGGAAATGCCAGGCTGGCCGCTGATGAACGGTACCAACGCAAGCAAGGCCCATCTGTTCGGTCGCGGGGCCCGCGAAATCCCGCTTCTGTCCGTAGGCCAGTACGAGCCTGCGGAAGATTCCCTGCTGTGGGTCGACATGGCGGGCGAAACCGAAGCCGCGCTGGATCGACCGTGGCGGGATCTTCGTCTGCCAGACGAAGCGCTGGCGACATGGGGGAGCGCCGCCCGTGCTCTTGGGGGCGCACTTCTACACGAGCGGAGAAGCGAGCTTCGCCATCGCGGTGCTGGGATCGATCGTTCTCGCCCTGGGCCTGGCGACATTGGCCCGCTACAGACGATGGCTCTGAGAAAATAGTGCGTGTTGCGGAAAGAAATTCTTCACCTCGGCAATGGACGCCAGTATCAGGATCGGCCGTTGCCCCTTGCGAAGTTGGCACGGCGATTGCGGAACACCCGCATGGGTGCGATGTGCACCCGCAAATCAGGAGTCGCAGAGATGGCTACCAATCAAAACCGGAACCCGCAGAACACCCGCAACGGCGCCGGTCGCGGTTTCGCCAGCATGGACGACCAGCGCCAGCGCGAGATATCCAGCAAGGGCGGCAAGGCCGCGCACCGCAGCGGCAATGCCCATGAGTTCGATTCGGATGAAGCGCGCAAGGCAGGGCAGAAACGCGGGCAGGCGGGCGGTCGCCGCGACGGCGAATAGCGCCCAGCGGCGGACCGCCAAGCTCGATTGACCAGGCGAATCCGGCCGGTCGCACCGGCGCAGGACAAAAAAGATGATCTCCCGTTCCAGCGATCGTCTCGTGGCATGGTTGAGGCAGGCCTACGTGATGGAGAAGGAAGCCGAAGCCATGCTGGCCGTGCGGGTCAGGCGCATCGACCACTACCCCATCCTCGCCCGGCGGCTGCAACAGCATCTGTACGAGACGCAGGAGCAGGCCCGCAAGCTGGAGGCGTGCCTGGCGCGTCGTGGCGCCTCGGTTCCGTCGGTCAAAGGCGCTACGGCGGGTTTCATGGCGGTCTTGCATGCTGCCTGCAACACCCTGGCATCGGACGAAGTCATGCGGGATGTCGTTCTGGACTATGCGTTCGAGCACATGGAAGTCGCGGTCTACGAAACGCTGGTCGTCGCGGCGGAAGCGGCCGAGGACATGGAGACACGCGCGGTCTGCCTGGAAACCTTCGAGCAAGAGCGGGCGATGGCCTCCTGGCTGGTGGAGCATCTGGAGTCGACCGCGCGCCAATTCCTGGACATGGAGCAATCGGAGGTGGAAGCGAAGCGATGAGCCCGGGCAACGCGATCGGAGAAGATGCGGGCCCGGATGACCGCCGCGGCGCCGGCGTCGCTTCGCCCGTCCGCCTGCGGAACCTGGCGATCGTCTGGAGCGAGGCGGACCTGTGCGCCCGGCACGAGATCGTCACCCTGCGTTTCGCGGCCACCCGGCTCGCTGCGCTGCTCGGCCTCGAATACGACGACGCGCAAGCCGGACCGGGCGCCGGCGACGCGACCTACTATCTGCCGATGTTCACCTTGACCCGCGAGGAGGCGACCGCCCGCGGTATCGTGACGCAGTCGCAGTTGTGGGGTGGCATCGTTCCGCACCGTTTCGTGGCCACCAAGCTTGTCAGCCATCCGCCGTGGGGAAAACCGGACAAGGTACCGGAAGGATGGAAGGACATTCCCGGCCTCGAGGAATACACGTTGCCGGGCTATTCCGTATTCACGCGCAACGACGCCTGGCAAGCGGGAAAGTCGCTGTTGAAAGGCGGCGGGTTGCGGCTCAAGCATCCGTTCGCGCAAGGCGGGGACGGGCAGGCGGTGGCGCGCGACCAACGCGAGCTGTCGGCATGGCTGGATGCGGCTACCGATGCCCTGGTCTCCAGCGGACTGGTCGTCGAGCGCCATCTCGAAAGCTCGACGACATACAGCGTGGGAAGTTCCAGCCTGCCCGGATACGACATCGCTTACTGGGGCGAACAACACAACGTCGTCGATCATTCCGGGGCGGAGGTTTACGGCGGTTCCGCACTGACCGTGTTTCGCGGCTCTTTCCCGTCGGCGCCGACGGCAGGAGGCGATGTCGTTCGCGCCATCGACGCGGCCAGTGCCTACGACCGCCTGGTGCGCGGTGCTTACGGCGTCGTGGCATCGCGCCGGAACTACGACGTCATCGTCGGCCTCGACGCCCATGGCGACCGGCATGTGGGCGTACTGGAGCAGTCGTGGCGGTTCGGCGGCGCCAGCATGGCGGAGGTATTCGCGCTGGAGTGGTTTTCCCGCAATCCCGGCCGCAACTCGGTAGCCGCGGAAACCGGGGAATCCTACGATGCCGAGCCGTTGCCCGAGGGCGCGGTCCTTTATTGCGCCGGCGACGCGGAGTCGCCGCGAAAATACGCGAGGATCATCCCGCATGGACGTTGAGCTGGACCATTGCCGGATCGACGTTGCCGAGGACGAAAACGTCGAAGCCACCGTGCTGTCGCCGCAGCGCGAACTCCCCGGTGTGTTGTTCGTGCATGGATGGGGCGGCAGCCAGGAACACGATCTCAGCCGTGCCAGGGAAGCGGCTGCCCTGGGATGCGTATGCCTGACCTTCGACCTGCGTGGCCACAGCGCGAGGGCGGCGAGCCGGGATACGGTCACGCGCGCGCAGAACCTGCAGGATCTGTGCGCCACCTACGACTGGCTCGCGCGGCAGCCGCATGTCGACGACGAGGCGATTGCGGTGGTCGGCATCAGCTACGGGGGCTATCTGGCGGCGATCCTGTCGCAGATCCGCCCCGTGCGCTGGCTGGCGCTGCGAACCCCCGCGATCTACCTGGACAAGGATTGGGAGTCGCCCAAGCGCCGCCTGCACGAGGATCCGGAGTTGGCGCGCTATCGCCATCGCCCGGTGGCCGTGGAAGAAAACCGGGCGCTTCGCGCATGCGCGCAGTTCGAGGGAGATGTCCTGCTGGTCGAGGCGGAACACGACGAAATCATTCCGCGGCAGGTCATCGAGAACTATGCGCTGGCGTTCAGCAACGTGCGGTCGATGACGCGGCGCCTGATCCGCGGCGCGGACCACGGTTTCAGCGAGAAGATCGCGCAGAAGGACTACACGGACGTGCTGGTGGCGTGGATGACCGAAATGGTGGTCGGCTCGCGCGGCGCGATCGCCGAGCGCAAGGTGCGCGCCTACAAGGAGGAGGGGCGCATCGATGGCGTGACGTAAGCCTGGCCTCGATTCCCGGGAGGACCGCGGGATCGGGTCGTCACGGCATCAATGCGCCCGCGATGGGATTACAGGGTGACGGCGCCCCCCGATACGTTCAACAGCGCCCCCGAGGTGTAGCTGGCGGTATCGGCGGCGAGCATGACGTAGGCGGAAGCCAGTTCGGCGGGCTGTCCTGGCCGACCCATCGGCGAATGATCGCCGAAGTTGACCAGTTCCTCTTCGGACATGCCCGCCGGAATGAGCGGCGTCCAGATCGGCCCGGGCAACACCGCGTTTACCCGGATGCCCCGCTCGGCCAGCATGCCGGCCAATCCGATGGTCAGGTTGGCGATGGCGCCCTTGGTCGTCGCGTACGGAAGAAGGTTCGGGTTCGGCTTCTTGGAGTTGACGGAGGCGGTATTGATGATCGACGCGCCCTCTTGCAGGTGCGGCAGCGCCAATCGCACCAGGTTGAAGGGCGCGTCCACGTTGGTGGCGAAGGTCTTGCGCCATTCGTCCAAGGTGATTTCCTCGAACGTCTCGAAGTATTTCTGGTATGCGGCGTTGTTGACCAGGACCTCCAGGCCGCCGAGTGCTTCGACCGTTTTGTCCACCAGTTCCTCGGCCTGGCCGGGATCGCTGACATCGCAGGCATGCCCGTAAGCGTTGCGACCCGCGTCCCGGATCTGCTCCAGGATGCGATCGGCATCCTTCTTCTCCGTCGGCAGATAGGCAATGGCGACATCGGCGCCTTCGCGCGCGAACGCGATCGCGACGGCCGCTCCGATACCGCTGTCGCCGCCGGTGATCAGGGCGCGCTTGCCGGCCAGCAGGCCATGTCCGACGTAGCTTTCCTCGCCATGATCCGGCCGCGGCTCCATCTTGTCCGTCTTGCCGGGGAATTTCTGCTGTTGTGGCTTGAAGGGCGGTTTGGGATAGCGCGGTACGCTCATGTCGGCGGCTCCACGATGGACTGCGGCCACTATTCCGCAGCCCGCATAAGCAGGATGCGAACGAGACGGAAGAGACAACGACCGTCTTCACCCGGCGATTCACCCGTTCTTTCCGCTTGCCTTCCTACAACTTGGCCATTCCCGACTCGCGACCCGGAGGTCGACCATGGCACGTTCTTCTCTTACCGATCAGCCTGGAATCCATGAGCTTCTGCTGCAGGCGCTGGAGACGGAGCGGGGCGGAATCCAGGTCTACACCGCCGCCCTGCGCGCGGCGCAGAATGAGGACCTGACGCAGGAATGGCAGGAATACCTCGAACAGACCCGGCGCCACGAGCAGATCCTGTTGGCGTTGTTCGAGGATCTGGGCAACGACCCCGACGAGAAGAGTCCCGGACGTGAGGTCGTCGCGAGCCTGGGGAAATCGCTGGTGGCGGCCATCGAAATGGCCGTGGCCAACGGCGATCCGGCCATGGCCGAACTGGTCGCCGCCGAATGCGTCGTGCTCGCCGAAACAAAGGACCACCAGAACTGGGAATTGATCGGGCAGGTCGCCGCGAAGGGCGGAAAGGAAGGCAAGCGCCTGCAGCAGGCGCACGGCGAGGTCGAAAAGGAAGAAGACCACCACCTCTATCACACAAAAGGTTGGGCCCGCGAATTGTGGATGCAATCGCTGGGCCTGGCGGCGGTGCTTCCTCCCCCGGAAGAACGCAAGCACGTGGAAACCGCCATTGGCGCGGCACGCGCCGAGCAGGAGCGCAAGCGGATGCTTTGACCATGCCTGCGATCCCGCTCGCCGCATTCCGAGGGCAAGACGCATGCCGGACATGGATGCGCAAGGGCAGGTGATCGCCAGGATGGCCTTCGCGATGCTGCTGGGCGGCGCCATCGGCCTGGAGCGCGAGATCAAGGACAGGCCGGCCGGTTTCCGCACCCACATGCTGGTGGCGGCCGCCGCCGCGATGCTGACGGGCATGGGCAGCATGATGCTGGCGACGCTGGACCGGGCCGATGCGCAGATCCGGATCGATCCGTTCCGGTTGATGGAAGCGGTGATTTCCGGCGTGGCCTTCATCGGCGCGGGCACGATCTTCGCCCATCGCGGCGCAGCCGTGGTGGGCGTCACCACCGCGGCGTCGCTGTTGATGGTGGCGGTGATCGGGAGCGCTTGCGGGCTCGGTTATCCATGGCTCGCGTTGTTGGCGACCGCGCTCACGCTGGTGGTGCTGTCCATTCTTTCCTGGGTCGATCGCCTCATGGCGCGCAGGAAATCCTCTCACCCGCCGCAACCTGGAGAAGGACATGAAAGTCGACGACATGATGAGTAGCGATGTCCGCGTGGTCCCGCCGGACGACAGTTTGCGGGAAGCGGCGAAGTTGGTGGCGGAGGACGACATCGGCAGCGTGCCGGTGGGCGGGAACGCTCGGCTGCAGGGCGTTTCCGCACTCCGCTGACCTCCCCAGGACGTTCGCCGGACATGGACACCGAACGCGTCGCGGGTCGCGCAGGCACGGGGAAGATGACCCGTCGCGCGGAGATCGTGCGCTTCCTGTTCCGCTATCGGAACGCGGGCGTCTTCCATGGCGTGCGCCTCGACAGCGTTCCCGACGATTCGAGCGAAGGCAGTCCGGAGGAATTCGCGCGCGAACTCGAGGCGATGGGGCCCACGTTCGTCAAGCTGGGACAGATGCTCTCGACCCGCCCGGACCTCGTTCCGCCGGCGTATGCGATTGCGTTGGAACGGATGCAGGAGAGCGTCGCCCCGTTGCCGTTCGGCGCCATCCGCGATCGGGTGGAGAACGAGTTGGGCGTACGCATCGGCAAGGCGTTCGCCGCCTTCGACGAGCAGCCGCTGGGCAGCGCATCGCTGGCCCAGGTGCATCGCGCCGTGTTGCGCGACGGCAAGGAAGTCGCGGTAAAGGTGCAGCGTCCCGGCGTCGCGGAACAACTCATCCGCGACCTGGACGTGCTCAGGGAATTCGCGGACGCCGCCGACCACATGACCGAGCTGGGCCGCCATGTCCGCTTCGCCGATTGGCTCGGGGAATTCGGCCGCACCCTGATGGCCGAATTGGACTACGTGGCCGAAGCGGAGAACCTGGAACGGTTCCGCGAGCACCTCGCGCCGTTCCGCCTGTTGTGGGTGCCGCGGCCGATCCGGGATTACTGCGGCCGGCGCGTGCTGACCATGGACCTGGTGCACGGCATCCGCGTCGGCGAAGTGCCGGGCGTGCGCCGGGTCGAGGAGCCGATGACGCCGCTGGCGGAAGAATTGCTTCGCGGCTACCTCGACCAGGTGTTCGTGCACGGGGAAATCCATGCCGACCCCCATCCCGGAAACCTGCGGGTGACCCCGGACGGACGGCTGGCGATCTTCGACCTGGGCATGGTGACGAACGTGTCGCCGAAACAGCGCGACCGCCTGCTCAAGCTGTTGTTCGCGGCGGTGGACGGGCGCGGCGAGCAGGTCGCGGAGGAGGGCATCGACCTGGGCGTGCGCCTGGCCGACTACGACGAATCTCGCTACATGCGCGAGATCAGCCAGCTGGTCGCGCGCTACGCCGCGCATCGCGCCTCGATGTCCGAGGGCAGGGTGCTGCTGGAGCTGGTCCGCATCGCCACGCACTGCGGCCTGCGCGCGCCGCCCGAGCTGAGCCTGCTGGGCAAGACCCTGCTCAACCTGGATGCCGTTTGCGACACGCTGGCGCCGGAGCTGGATACCAAACGCGTCATCGAGGACCAGCTGCAGCACGTCATGCGCGCCAATCTGCGGCGCTCGCTGTCCCTGCCCGCGCTGGCCAGCGAGCTGCTCGAAGTGCAGGGACTGCTGCGCGACGGCCCGCGCAAGTTCTCCGACATCCTGTCGCTGCTCGCGGAAAACCGCCTGCAGTTCAGGGTGGTGGGCCTGGAAGAGTCGCGGATGATGGAGAACCTGCAGAAGATCGCCAATCGCATCGCCGTCGGCATCATCACCGCGGCGTTGATCCTGGCCTCGGCGCAGCTGATGCGGGTGCCGACCCCGCATACGCTGTGGGGCTATCCGGTCGTCGCGCTGGTGCTGTTCGTACTGGGCGTAGCGCTGGGCTGCGGCATCGTGCTCAGCGCCTTGCTGCGCGATCACCGCGCGCGCGACCGGGAGGAGCGGGGGCCGCGCTGAGAAAGAAA
>DASRYD010000283.1:0-6942 GCA_035653955.1 Pseudoxanthomonas sp. | reverse complement strand
GGCCAGGCTGCAGGAAGCCAATGCCAGCTTGCCCGCGGGCGTCACCGCGACGCCGGTGTACGACCGCACCGCGCTGGTCGACCGCACCATCGCCACGGTGGCGAAGAACCTGGTCGAGGGCGCGCTGCTGGTGATCGCGGTGCTGTTCCTGCTGCTGGGCAATTTTCGCGCGGCCCTGATCACCGCGGCGGTCATCCCGCTGGCGATGCTGTTCACCCTGACCGGGATGGTGCGCGGCGGTGTCTCCGGCAACCTGATGAGCCTGGGCGCGCTGGACTTCGGCCTGATCGTCGACGGCGCGGTGATCATCATCGAGAACTGCCTGCGCCGTTTCGGCGAACTGCAGCATGCGCTGGGCCGCGTGCCGACGCGCGAGGAGCGCTTCGAGGCCACCGCCAGCGCCACCGCCGAGGTGATCCGGCCCAGCCTGTTCGGCCTGGGCATCATCGCCGCCGTGTACCTGCCGATCTTCGCCCTCGGCGGCATCGAGGGAAAGATGTTCCATCCGATGGCGACCACCGTGGTGCTGGCGCTGACCGGCGCGATGCTGCTGTCGCTGACCTTCGTGCCGGCGGCCGTCGCCGTGTTCCTCGGCGGCAAGGTCGACGAAAGGGAAAACCGCGCCATCGCCTGGTGCAAGCGTCGCTACGAGCCGCTGCTGCGTTCGGCGCTGCGCCTGCGCGTCGCTGTCGTGGCCGCCGCCGCCGCGCTGACCGTGCTGTGCGGTTTGTTGGCCACGCGGTTGGGCAGCGAGTTCATTCCCAACCTCGACGAAGGCGACGTGGTGGTGCAGGCCCTGCGCATCCCCGGCACAGGTCTCGGTCAGTCGGTGGAAATGCAGAAGGCGCTGGAAGCCGCGCTGGCGAAGCTGCCGGAAGTGCGGCGGGTGTTCGCCAAGATCGGCACCGCCGAGGTCGCCAGCGATCCGATGCCGCCGTCCATCGCCGACACCTTCGTGATGCTGAAGGAGCGCGAGGACTGGCCCGATCCCGGCAAGCCCAAGTCCGAGTTGCTGGAGGAGATCGAAGCGGCCATCGCCGCCGTGCCCGGCAACAACTACGAGGTGACCCAGCCGATCCAGATGCGCACCAACGAGCTGATTTCCGGCGTGCGCGCGGACCTGGCGGTGAAGATCCATGGCGACGATCTCGACCGGCTGGCGCGCATCGCGAAGCAAATCGAAGCGGCAGTGAAGCGGGTGCCGGGCGCCACCGACGTCAAGGCGGAGCAGGTGACCGGCCTGCCGCTGCTGACCGTGGAACCGGATCGCGTCGCGCTGGCCAATTACGGACTCAATCCGGGCCAGTTGCAGGACACGGTGGCCACGGCTGTCGGCGGCACCGAAGCCGGACAGCTGTTCGAAGGCGACCGCCGCTTCGACATCGTGGTGCGCCTGCCGGACGACCTGCGCGAGGACCCGCGTGCGCTGGCCGAACTGCCGATCGCGCTGGGCGAAGGCGGGCAGGCGGACGAATCCAGCGGCATGGCGACCTGGCGGACCGGCGAAGCGCGCACGGTGCCGTTGCGCGATGTGGCGAGGATCGAATCGCGCCTCGGGCCGAACCAGATCAATCGCGAGAACGGCAAGCGCCGCATCGTGGTCAGCGCCAATGTGCGCGGGCGCGACCTCGGCGGTTTCGTGGCGGACGTGCAAGACGCCGTCGCGCGCGAAGTGAAGCTGCCGGAGGGCTACTGGATCGGCTACGGCGGCACTTTCGAGCAGCTGATCTCGGCCGGCCAGCGCCTGTCCATCGTGGTGCCGGCGACGCTGGTGTTGATCTTCGGCCTGCTGTTCATGGCCTTCGGCTCGACGAAGGATGCGGCCATCGTGTTCAGCGGCGTGCCGTTGGCGCTGACCGGCGGCGTGCTGGCGTTGTGGTTGCGCGGCATCCCGCTGTCGATCTCGGCCGGCGTGGGCTTCATCGCGCTGTCCGGCATCGCGGTGCTCAACGGGCTGGTGATGATCAGCTTCATCCGCAAGCTGCGCGAACAGGGCGATCCGTTGGACGAAGCCATCGCCGACGGCGCGCTCGGCCGCCTGCGCCCGGTGCTGATGACCGCGCTGGTCGCTTCGCTGGGCTTCGTGCCGATGGCGTTGAACGTCGGCGCGGGTTCGGAAGTGCAGCGGCCGCTGGCGACGGTGGTGATCGGCGGCATCGTGTCGTCGACCCTGTTGACGCTGTTCGTGCTGCCGGCGCTGTATCGCTGGCTGCACCGCAGCGACGAAGCCGAACGCGGCGATCGCGCCGTTCCCGAATCCGCCGCCCGCTGATCCCGACGCGCACGGGGCCGGACTGCCGGCCCCGTGCCCCTGCTCAGCCTTCCCCGCGGAACACTTCCTCGAGCGGCTTGCCGAACATCTGGGCGATGCGGCCGGCCGGCATTGCCGGCCTCGATTCGATCATTGACGACTGTAAATATCTGTGTATATTAACTATATACAGTTGATCGAAGGCCGCATGGGTACCGAACTGCTTCTATCTCCGCATTCGAGCGTGCCGATGTACGCCCAGATCGTGGAGCAGATCGTTGCCAAGGTGATGGCGGGGCAGTGGAAAGGGGGCGATCCCCTGCCTTCGATCCGCGAACTCGCCGGCAGCAGTCGGGTCAGCGTGATCACGGTCAAGCGCGCCTACCTGGAACTGGAACGGGCAGGCGTAATCGTCACGCGGCAAGGAAAGGGTTCGTTCGTGGCCGATGCGCTCGACGCACCCCTGGCCCTCGCCGCCGAGGAATTCCAGTCGCAATTGCAAAAGCTGCTGGACGCGGCCAGGAAACTGGGGCTCAGCCGGGAGGACCTCATCGACCGGATCGAGCGAGCCCTGTCCAACCCGGCGGAAGCCGTGACGCCATCGCCCGAACCCAATCGAAGGAATACGGAATGAACCCCGCCATCGCACTGAAAGGCGTGCGCAAGGAGTACGGCGAGTTCGCCCTGCGCGACATCGACCTCGAACTGCCGGTCGGCCAGGTCATGGGCCTGGTCGGCGTCAACGGCGCCGGCAAGTCCACCCTGCTGCGCCTGCTGATGGGACTGGTCCGCGCCGATGGCGGCGAAGTCGAAGTGTCGGGGCAACGGCTGCCACAGGCCCAGGCCGCGGCCAAGCGCGATATCGGTTACGCATCCGACGACATGCGCCTGTACCGCGGACAGACGCTGCGCTGGCACATGGATTTCATTCGCAGCACCTATTCCCGGTGGGATGAAGCCTATGCGCAGGACCTGCTGAAACGGTTCGATCTGAAGCCGCAGCAGAAACTGGGCGGGTTCTCGCACGGACAGCGCGTCAAGGCCTTGCTGCTGCTGATCTTCGCGCGGCATCCACGTTTGCTGTTGCTGGACGAACCGACCACCGGGCTGGACCCGGTCGCGCGCGGCGAAGTGCTCGACGCGCTGGCCGACGTGCTTCGCGACGAGCAGCGTTCGATCCTGTTCTCGTCGCACAACACCGCGGACATCGAACAGATCGCCGATTCGATCACCTTCCTCCACGGCGGCAGGATCGTCGCCTCGCGCGACAAGGAATCGTTCCTCGACAGTTGGCGGCGGATCCTGTGCCGGGGCGAGTGGACGGACGCGATCCGGGATCTGCCGGGCGTGGCCGCACTGCGCAACAGCGCGCCATTGATCGAACTGAAGACCGGCGCATTCGACGGATCGACGCTGCCCGCCCTGCAGGCGCTCGGGCTGAGCGTGGATTCGGTCGAGCCGATGTCGCTCGAGGACATCTTCGTCACCACCGTTCGCGGAGGCAACCGCCCATGAACTGGCTCGCATCCGATGCCGGAATGGTCCGCAAATTGATCGTCAAGGACTGGCAGGTCTACCAGAAGCAGCTCGCCGGCTACGTCGCCGGCATGCTGCTCGCACTCGGCCTGATCGGCATGGGCACGCCCTTGATGTCCGCCGCCGGGACCCTGCTGCTGCTGGTGCTGCTGCTGGTGGTGGGCTCCTACGCCATCCAGTCCTCGATCATGAACGAGCGCAAGCAACAGACCGTGCCCTTCATCATGAGCCTGCCGGTCACCCCGATGGATGTTTACTGGGGCAAGTTGCTCGCCAATCTGGTCATCTACCTGGTGCCGCTGCTGCTGGTCGTCGTCGGCCTGGTCGCGTTGATCCTGACCACGCCGAGTCCGGACGGCACCGTGCCCTGGGTGGCGGTCATCGCGATGTTCATGCTGGTGATCTTCTGCGTGTCCTTGTGCGTGGCGATCGCGGTCGATTCCGAAGGCTGGAACATCTTCGCCATGCTCGCGCTGATGACGCTGATCGGGCCGTTCATCTTCTGGGTCAGCCGCCTCGACGGCATCGCCCAGTACCTCAAGACCGATCGCATCGTCTGGAGCGCCCCGGTCGTCGGCTTGCTCGTCGCCGAACTGGCGGTGATCGTCGTCTCGATCCTGCTCACCAGTTGGGTCCATGCGCGCAAGGCGTCGTTCCTTTGAGCGATATCGGCCCGCAGACCGGCGGCAATCGCATCCATTCCATGGACAACCTGCGCGCGCTGGCCATGCTGGCCGGCGTCGTGTTCCACTCCGCGCTCGCCTACAGCCCGTTGATGCATCCCGTCTGGCCGCTGGCCGATGCGGGGCGGTCCGTCGCTGTCGATGCGCTCTCCTGGTTCCTGCACCTGTTCCGGATGCCGCTGTTCTTCGCCATCTCGGGCTTCTTCACGGCCCTGCTTGTGGCCCGTCGCGGCATGGGGGGCCTGTTCCGCAACCGGTGCGCGCGCGTGCTGCTGCCGTTGCTGCTGTTCCTGCCGCCGGTCGCGATCGGCCTGCACTGGCTGACCGCACATGCCGTCGCCACGACGGCGCATCCCTCGCCGGTGCTGGCCTGGTTGCGCGCGTACGTGGACGGGCACGGCGCGCTGCCGTACGCGCCGGGCTGGGCGCATTTGTGGTTCCTGTTCTATCTGATGCTGTTCACGGTGCTGGCGTGGGTCGCGTCGGCGCTGGAACTGGACCGCTTCGGCGACCGGCTCGCGGCGCTGCCCGCGGCCATGTCGCCGGTCGCGACGCCATTGCTGCTGGCCTCCGCGCTGGCCTTGACCGGCATCCCCTGGCCCGCGCCCGAATCGCTCGTTCCCTCGCTGTGGGCATTGGCGTTCTTCGGGGCTTATTTCGCACTGGGTTACCGATTGTTCGGGCGTTTCGACCTGCTCGAACGCCTGCGTCCGCTGTCGCCTTGGCTGCTGATCGGCGCGGTCGCAGCTTATGTGGCGCTGTTCCGGATGACCGACGGCCTGACCGCAGCCCGGCCAGCTCCCTGGCCGCGATTCCTTTACGCCGCAATGGAAGCGTATGCGGGGTTCTGGATGACGCTGTGGTGCCTGTTGGCCGCAAGGCGCTGGCTGGGCGGCCACAGCGCGGTCATGCGCTGGCTCGCCGATGCCTCGTACTGGGTTTATCTGGCGCATCTGCCGCTGCTGTTCGCGATCCAGTACCGGTTGCTGGATCTGCCGATGCACTGGGCGCTCAAATTCGCGATTTCGACGCTCGCCACGCTGGCGCTGTCCTTCGCCAGCTATCAATTGCTGGTCCGACATACCCTCCTCGGCAGGCTGCTGAACGGGAAAACGCCCCGGGCCCGCCCCCTGCGGGAATCGACGATTCCGCCTGCTGATCCGGCCTCTTCCCGCAAGGCGAGGGTCGAACCCGGATAAGTCGCGGATATTCATGGAAATTTACCGTTCGACCGCTTGCCCGCCCCGCCCCGAACAGGCATAATGCGCGGCTCGCTGCGTCCGGTTCCGTGCCGGATTTGCGGCCGGAAGCGCGATTCCGGCTTGGGTATGCAGCGTTCCTTTCCCCGTATCGCATGGCGGCTTCGGCCGCAGGGGCCGCCGTCTTCCAGGCTATGGAAGGCAAAGATCTTTCGAGGTGCACAGATGTCCCGCGTATGCCAAGTTTCCGGCAAGCGTGTGCAGACGGGCAACAACGTCTCCCACGCCAACAACCGTACCCGCCGCCGCTTCCTGCCCAACCTGCACGAGCGCCGCTTCTGGGTCGCCAGCGAGAACCGCTGGGTCAAGCTGAAGGTTTCCGCGCACTCCCTGCGCACCATCGACAAGGTCGGCATCGACGTCGTGCTGGCCGAGCTGCGCGCGCGCGGCGAGAAGATCTGAGGAGATAGGACATGGCAGGCAAGCGCGACAAGATCAAGCTGGTGTCCACGGCCGATACCGGCCACTTCTACACCACCGACAAGAACAAGAAGAACACCCCCGGGAAGATGGAAATGAAGAAATACGACCCGGTGGTGCGCAAGCACGTGGTCTACAAGGAAGCGAAGATCAAGTAATCCCCGCTTCCGGGATCCGAAGAAAACCCGCCCCACGGCGGGTTTTCTTTTGCCTGTCCGGCGCGCCTACAAAACCGCGGCGATGGCCGGCACAATCGACGCCATGCCGATCCCGTCCGCCAACGCCTGATGGAACCGCACTGGTCGCTCGGTACCTGGCTGCTGGGCCTCGACTGGGCGATCCGCGTGGCCGCTCTGCTGTGGATTCCCTCGCGCACCACCTCGGCGGCCGCGCGCAGCTGGATGCTGCTGGTCGGCTTCGTGCCGCTGTTCGGCCTGCCGCTGTACCTGTTGTTCGGCCATCCGTGGCTGTCGCGCGAACGCGTGCGCAGGCAGGCGCTGGCTTCCCAGGTGATCCGCGAGGAACAGGCGCCGCTGCGCGATCTGCGCTGGACGCCGCCGGGCCATGGCGCGGAAAGCGAAATGGCGCCGCTGATCGAACGGCTGGGCGATTTCATGCCCACCCACGGCAACGCGGTCGAACTGCTCGACGACTACGACGCCTCGCTGCGCGCCCTGATCGGCGACATCGACGCGGCGCGCGAACGCGTGCACCTGCTGTACTACCTGATGTTCGACGATGCGGTCGGCGACGCGGTGGCCGACGCGTTGCTGCGCGCCGCGGGGCGTGGCGT
>DASRYD010000282.1:0-7987 GCA_035653955.1 Pseudoxanthomonas sp. | reverse complement strand
GGTCGGCGAAGCGCTGGTAGGTCTCGTGCAGTCGGTCGGGAGCCAGCCCCCAGCGCACGTTGTAGCCCACGGCGCCCGGTACTGGCTTCCAGACGATGTCGGCGTTGCGTGTGTCCGCATCGCGGGTGGCCGACACCAGCTCCGGTGCGGGCGGCGGGGCGCCGTCGGCGTTGCCGAACACGCGCAGGTCGCTGATCGCCAGGTGCGCCGCGCCCACGTGCCCGTGCACGTAGCGCACGTAGCGCGTCCGCACCGCTTCGGGGAGCTGCAGGTAGGCGTTGGGCCGGTCGCGGCGCGGTCCTTCGGTTTTCGCCAACGGTCGCCAATGCTTTCCGTCGGTCGAATGTTCGAGGCGGAATTCGGTGTAGATCTGCGGCGCGTCGCCATACAGACCGGACTGGTAGTCGGCGTAGTTCACCTGCACCGCGCGCACGGTCTTCTCCGCGCCGAGATCGACGGTCAGGGTTTCGCCGACACGATCGTTCTTCGCCACCCAGAAGGTGCGCGGGTTTTCGTCGGTGACGTTGCCCGCGACGAAGTCGTCCAGCGTCGAGGATGCCTGCGCCGCCTTGCGATACGACAGCAGCATCCAGCCGGTGAACAGCGTTTCCGGATCGTCGACTTTGCCTTGAGGCATGTAGTGAGGGAAGTCGCCGAAGCGGGTGGACACGCTCATCTGTCCGTCTTCGGCGAAATGCGCCGGGAACATCGCGATGCGGCGTTCGAAGTTCCAGTTGTAGCCGATCCACGGTGTACCGGTGTTCCACCAGTTGCCGTATTCGTCCTGGAACGTGGAGCCGTGCCCCGCGCCTTCGACGAAGCCGCCGGGCTTGTACGCGACCGGGTTGTATGGCGCATAGGTGAACGGCCCCAGTGGATGCTCGCCCACGTATACGCCGTTGGCATAGACGTTGTGTTCGGTGCCGGGCGCGCCGTATTGCAGGTAATAGCGGCCGCCGACCTTGTTCATCCACGCGCCTTCCAGGTAATTGCCGATCGGCTTGCCGTCGGGGAATTTCGCACCGCGATGGTCGGGGCCGAAGCGTTCCCAGCCATGCTTCGCCGGGTCGAGCGCCAGCATCACCTGCGGCTTTCCGCGGAACGCGAAGCCGCGTGGCGCGCGATCCATCGCGATGCCGTAGATCGGATAGGTGTCGGAAGAATTCCAGTACAGGTACCACTGGCCATCGTCGTCGATGAACAGCGCCGGATCCCATGGGCCCGGTGGCGTCTGCCCGGGCTTCAACGGCAGGATGTCCTGCCCGGGCGGCACTGCGCCCGGGATCGCCGGCAGCAACCTGGTCAGGAAATCGAGCTTGCCGCTGGCCGGGTCGGTCGATTCCAGCAGCGGACGCGGCCCGAACGCGGACTGCATCAACACCAGGCGCTTGCCATCGGACACGGCGGCGGGGGCGACGATGCTTTCGAACGGCCAGCGGCTCGGCGCGACGAACCGCCAGTCGAGCAGATTGTCGGAGCGCCAATAGCCATCCGCCAGGGTCATGAACAGGTAGTACTCGCCGGCATGGCGCACGATCGCGGGGTCGGCGCCGGTGCGATAGGAAATGCCCTGGTTGAGTTGCTCGAAGTTGTAGCGGTAATCGATGTCCACCGGGTTGGCGTAGGTGCGCCTGCCGGGCGGCGGATCGGACGCATGCGCCATCGCGGCGCAGAGCAGCAGGCAGGACAGCGGCAGGGAACGCGGGATCGTTGTCGGCATCGGCCTGGTCGTGCGCACTTGGGTGCGGCCGATGTTAGGCATGTAAACGTTACATGCGAGCCGCGATGCAGCAAGTGTGGGAGCGGCTATAGCCGCGATGGGCTTTATGGCGAAAAGCAATCGCGGCTATAGCCGCTCCCACGCCACGGGTCTAGGGCGCTTCGCCGCGCCCCTGCGCCTTGGCGTTGCGGATCACCGCGCGCACCAGTTCGCGGTCGCGATGGCGGGAAATGGCGATCGCGCCCAAGGCCACGGCCTCATCGCGCAATGGTGCGGGCAGGTCGTAGTGCGCGCCGCTGAGCTTGTCCTGGAAGGCCCGGCGCGGAATGCCCAGCGCCTGGGCGAAAGCGTGCAATTCTTCCAGCGTGTCGGCCATCAGGTGGGCCCAGCGCTGGCCGCGCCACAGGGTGACGGCATCGTCGACATAGACGGTCATCGCATCATTCCGGGGCCAGCACCATGCGCCGCATCAGGTGGTCGAGCGTTGCGGCCATGTCTGTGCAGCGGCCCATGTGCGTCGGCGAGGTCTGGATGATCGCGCTGCGCTTGGCGGTCAGCCAATGGAAGCGCGCCCGCGGCGGCAACCGGCCGATCGGGCCGCTGTCGGGACTGCCGGCGCAGATCGCCGCCATCGCATCGAGATGACGGCGGATGGCATCGATATCCACCTGCGGGTCCAGCGCGCGCAGGCGCGCCTCGTCCAGGGCGAAGCCTGCCTGGAGGAACCCGCTGGCGCCGCACGACAGGATGATGCCGACGTTGACGAACTCTTCGCGTTCGACCCGCGGAACCACGCGCACCACCGCATAGTCGTAGCTGTCAGCCGCGCGCATCGATCGCCTCGCGGGTGAGATCGGCATGGGCCTGCAGGCGCTTGCACAGGTATTCGACATAGGCCTCGCGTTGCCTTTCCGGCTCCGCGAATGCGTCGGGGCCCTGCAGCCAGGCGTCGGGCACGTCGGCGACGATGCCGGCGATGGTCGGTCGATCCAGCCCGGCGGAAAATTCCGCATCGGCTTCGGGCAAACGCGTCGCCCACGGCAACAGCACGTGTTCGCGGATCAGCGGGAACGGATTGCCCGCGCCGCTGGCGCTGCCGTCCCAGCCGTGGTGGAAATACAGGCTGGCGCCGTGGTCGATCAGCCACAACTTGCGATGCCAGAGCAGCAGGTTGGTATTGCGCGCGGTGCGATCGACATTGCGCACGAAGCTGTCGAACCAGACGATGCGCGAAGCCAGGTCCGCATCGGGCGCGTCCGCCGCCGGATCGAAGGCCAGCGAGCCGGGCAGATAGTCCATCGCCAGGTTCAGGCCGTCGCTGGCGCGGATCAGGTCCTGGATTTCCGGATCGCCTTCGGTGCGCGCCAGTTCGGCGTCGAGTCGGGCGAACACGATTTCCGGCACCGGCAAGCCCAGCGCCCGGGCGATTTCGCCCGAGATCCATTCGGCGACCAGGGCGCGGGGGCCTTGCCCCGCGCCGCGGAACTTGAGCACGTACAGGCCTTCGTCGTCGGCCTCGACCACGGCGGGCATCGAACCGCCTTCGCGCAGCGGGGTGACGTAGCGATTGACCTGGACGGTGCGCGGCATGCGCACAGGATACGGCAGCGGCGCGGCCGTCAGGCGGCTTGCGCCTCGGCGCCGCCGCGTCGCAACGGGTCCGGCAACGCCTCGCCTTCTTCGACGAAGGACAGCGACACCGAGTTGAGGCAATGGCGTTCGTGGGTCGGCGGCGGTCCGTCGGGGAACACGTGGCCCAGGTGGCTGCCGCAGCGGGCGCACACGATTTCGGTACGGACCATGCCGTAGCTGTCGTCGCGGATGCGCCCGATGTGCGCTTCGTCGTAGGGCTGGAAGAAGCTCGGCCAACCGGTGCCGGAGTCGAACTTGGCGCCGGAGCGGAACAGCGGCAATCCGCACAGGCGGCAGCAATAGACGCCGTCGAGCTTGTTGTCGAGGAACACGCCGCAGAACGGCGCTTCGGTGCCGTGGTGCAGGAGCACGCGGCTTTCGTCTTCGGTCAGGCCCCCGACCAGCGTCGCGCGCTGGTCCTCCGTCGGCGGCGTCAGGTCGAAGGCGGTCATCGTCAGCGGCTGCCCACCAGTCGCTGCGGGCCGAGGTCGCGGCGCACCCAGTCGTCGATCATGCGCTTCTCGTAGCGCAGCGGATCGGTCTGGTTCAGCGGCGTGCTGCCCATCAGGAACCCGGCATCGCTCAGCTTGCGCTCGTTCCGCGCCAGCACCTGTCCGTCCGCGCCGTACAGCGTGTAGGTTAGGCTGAGACGCGGCGGGTAATGGTCGCGGATGATGCGCACGTTCTGGAATTGCGGTCCGAGCCACGGCTCGTAGCGGCCGGCGCGCTGGATGTCGGTGATGGCGATGTCGAGCTTCTCGCCCGGCGCGAGTTGCTTGGTCGCCCGCTCGCGCGCGTATTGCGCGAGCTGGTGCACCCAATCGCCGCGCTCGGCTTCCCAGCGATTGCCGCTGCGCAGGTCGCTGAACTTCGCCGGATCGCTCCATGAAACGTCGACGGGACCGTCGGCGGGCAGGCTGCGCGGCAGGTTCGGATCGGTGACGGTGGAACCGGCCTGCGCAGACAGCGCCAACGCGGCGCCGAGCAGGCCGATGGCAAGACGGGACTTGAGCTTCATGGTGTGCTCCCGGTGGGGTCCGCCACGATGATGCGCTTGCCCCACAGGCCGTGCAAATGTCCGCCATGCGGGTGTTGTACGCGATTCAGCCGCCCTGGAGAATTTCCAAATGCCTGTGGGAGCGACCTTGGTCGCGAATGCTCTTGGAGACAGGCAGGGAGATCAAAGGCATTCGCGACCAAGGTCGCTCCCACGGATTTCCCGAGGGATTTCCCTAGACCCGCGCCACGCCGATCCGCCGCAACAGCAGATAGACGGTGATGCTGGACAGCGCGCACAGGCCGGCAACGACGGCGAAGGCATGCGGCTGGTGGGCGAAAGGCAGGTCCATGTTCATGCCGAAGGCGCCCACGACCAGGGTCGGCGGCATCAGCAGGGCGGTCAGGATCGACAGCGTGTGCAGGTGGCGGTTGGTCGCCTCGGTCAGTTTGGCCGCGACTTCCTCGTGCAGCAGCCGCGCGCGCGCCTGCAGCGCGCCGACTTCGCTGTCGACCTCGTCGAACTGCTGGGACAGGTGCAGCGCCATGGCGACCAGCGGATGCTGGCGTTGCGCGCGATGGCGTTGTTCGAACTGGCGGAGCACGCGCCGTTGCGCCGACAGCGGCCGGTGCATGTGCACCGCCTGCCGGCGCAACAGCGCCAGTTCGCGGCGCTCGTCGCCGATGTCCTCGCCGAGGACGCGATCCTCGATCCGGTCCAGTTCGTTGTCCAGTTCCAGCGTGGCATGGGCGATCGACGCGCCGAAACGCTCGACGATGGCTTCCAGCAACTGTTCCGGGGTTTCGTACAGGCCGCCCGCCGCCGCGTGGCGGCGCACCTGCTCGACCGAGCGCAGGCCCTGGCGCCGCGCGGTCACCAGCAGGCGTTCGCCCATGACGAAATGCAGCCAGCCCACGTCCTGCTCGCAGCGGGCGTAGGACATCTGCGAATTGTCGACCCCGCCGTGCTGCCAATCGACCAGCGCGCCATGGGCCAGGCCATCCTCGAGGTACAGGTTGGCATGGGCGTCGTGGGTCAGCAGCGCCTCCTTGGCCGAATCCGGAAGGTCCGGTTGCTGCTCGATCACCCGCGCGGTGCGCGCATCGCCCTGATTGAAGTGCAGCCACAGCCAGCCCGGCCGCTCGGCACCCAGTTCGGCGGCATCGACGGCTGCGACGTCGAGAGGCGCTGCACGGCCTTCGGCATCGACACGGAATGCCCAGACCAGGCCGGGAAGGCCCTTGAATGGCGGGATGTCGTGGACAGGCAGTGGCATGGGGCGGCGGTGGTCCTGGCAAGGTTGCAAAAATATGCCGGTTGCATGTCAGGGGGATGACGGTCGGATTCGTGCAATCGATACAATGAACGTCCATCGAGCGAGCTCTTCATTTGTCCGCATTGCACGATCCGGCCCTGGAAACCCTGCTGCTGCCATTCGCCAGCGGCGAGCTAGCGTGGCCGGATGCGCCTGCGCTTTTCCTGCGCGCTCGCGATGGTTGGGCATTGCGACAGTTCCCGTTGCAGCGGTTGGTCTGCGAGCAGAGTTTCAAGCCCGATGCCGATGCGTTGGCGCGAAGCGGGCTCGAAGTCGTCGAAGCCGCATCGCCGTCCTCGCAAGGCTTCCCCCTGGTGCTGGTCCTGCCGCCACGCCAGCGCGACGAGATGCGCGCGCTGTTCGCCCGGGCCGTTTCGCTGGTCGCGCCCGGCGGCATCGTCGTCGCCTGCATGGCCAACGACGAGGGGGCGAAGTCCGGCGAAGGCGATCTGCAGAAGCTGGCGGGGCTCGGCGGCAAGCTGACCAAGAATCACTGTCGCGTGTTCTGGACGCCGCCGTTGAACGGGGTGCCGGATGCGGAGTTGCTCGCGCAGTGGCTGCATCTCGATGCGCAGCGATCGATCCTCGACGGGCGTTTCGTCAGCCGTCCGGGCGTGTTCGCCTGGGATCGCATCGACGTGGCGTCGGCATTACTGGCCGAATGCCTGCCGCGTGATTTCACCGGCGTGGGCGCCGACCTGGGCGCGGGTTACGGGTTCCTCTCGTCGGAAATCCTCGCGCGCAGCGAAGGCGTATCTGCATTGCACTTGTACGAAGCCGAAGCGCGGGCGCTGGATTGCGCGAAGATCAACCTCGCGCCGTTCGCCGACACGATCGGGCTCGATTTCCGCTGGCACGACGTCGCTGCCGGTTTGCCGGAATCGTACGACTTCATCGTGACCAATCCGCCGTTCCACACCACGCAGAAGGCCGGCCGTCCCGACATCGGCCAGCGCTTCATCGCCGTCGCGGCGCAGGGGCTGAAGCCGGGTGGCCGCCTGTGGCTGGTCGCCAACCGGCATCTTCCCTACGAACAGGTCTTGAACGCGAACTTCGGCAGCGTGCGCGTGGCGGCCGAACGCGACGGCTTCAAGGCCATCGAAGCGGTGAAGTCGCGATGAAGCTGGTCAAGCACATCGCCAACCTAGGTTACGGCAGCCGCAAGCAGGTCGAATGGCTGTTCCGCGAAGGACGCATCACCGATGCGGCGGGGGAGGTGTTGTACGCCGACGACAGGGTCGGGCACGACGATGTCCGCGTCGACGGCGAACCGCTCGATCCTGCGCCCGGTCTGGTGCTGATGCTACACAAGCCGATCGGCTACACCTGCTCGACCAAGGACACCGGTCGCCTGGTCTACGATCTGTTGCCGCCGCGTTTCCGCGAACGTTCGCCGCTCGTCTCTCCGGTCGGCCGGCTCGATCGCGATACCAGCGGCCTGTTGCTGATGACCGACGATGGCGCGCTGCTGCACCGGATCGTGTCGCCGAGATCGAAATTGCCGAAGGTGTACGAAACGACGCTGGCCAGTGATCTGCGTGGCGACGAGGCCGGGATTTTCGCCAGCGGTACGCTGATGCTGGAATCGGAAACCACGCCCCTGTTGCCTGCACAACTCGAAACCGTTTCGCCACGGCAAGCGCGATTGACCTTGCACGAAGGCCGCTACCACCAGGTGCGGCGCATGTTCGCGGCGGTCGGCAACCATGTGGCGGGCCTGCATCGCAGCGCGGTCGGCGGTCTCGCGCTGGATGATCTGGAAGAAGGCCGCTGGCGCCTGCTGGACGCCGACGATCTGCGCCGCTTGTTCGGAGAATCCGCATGAACCTTCCCGCATTGCCGTTCGTGCCGGAAGCGGTGATCTTCGACATGGACGGACTGATGCTCGACAGCGAACGCGTGATGGTCGATTGCTGGTCGCGCGCCGCGCAAGGCATGGGCCTGCAAGTGGAGCGGCGGCACTGGTTGCGCATGGTCGGCCACGGCGATGCGGCGTGCCGCGCGATCCTGCACGAGCTGATGGCCGAGGACACGGCCGCGGAACTGGCTGCGCGTTGCCATGCGCTGTACGAAACCGAAATGGAGGCCGGATTGCCGTTGCGGCCGGGGGTGGTCGAGTTGCTCGACTGGCTGCGGCTGCGCGGCATCGCCTGCGGCGTGGCCACTTCGACCCATCGGCCGCGCGCACCGCGCAAATTGCGGACGGCCGGCTTGCTCGATTACTTCGCTGCGGTGACCTGCGGCAACGACGTGACGAGGGCCAAGCCGGCGCCGGACATCTATCTGCTGGCCGCGCAGCGCCTGAGCGCGGCGCCTGTCGATT
>DASRYD010000281.1:0-2512 GCA_035653955.1 Pseudoxanthomonas sp. | reverse complement strand
CGTCGATGACCTGGCGCTCGCGCGCGTTCACCCCGGCCGGCCAATTGCCGCGGGTTTCCGCCACCCGGTGCTTGCCGGTGCCGTAGCGCAACGCCTGCGGCTCCACGCCCAGCAGGCTGGCCAGCACCACCAGCTTGTCCTGGCCGGGAATGGAACGTCCGCCCAGCCAGCGCGAAGCCGACTGGAAACTCACCGAACGGCCGCGATAGCGGGAATTGAACAGACGGAACAGGACGGCGGGCCGGGATTCATAGCCGGCCGCACGCATCGCCTCGGCCAGTCGGCGAGAGAATTCCTGACGTTCGTCGCTCATGCCCGGGCACGTTACGGAGCGCGCTCGCCACGGATTCACCAATCGCTTGCATTTTGATTAACTTATTGCTTCCATTCAATGGAAGCAGGACGTTAATGTGACGGCGCGTCCGGAAACAGCCGAGACGATTCAAGGAGAGAGACCCACATGGAATCTTCGCGTTCATCATCCCCGGCGGGATCCGCCCCGCGACCCTCCGCATCGACCTTCGATCCGGAACGCTTCTATCGCCAGCTGCCCTATCCCTACCGTCGGGAATACGCTCCCCTGCTGCAACTTCATCCCGAGCCGGACATCGCGCTGGCTGAATTGGCGCTGTTCCACTTCTGGCTCGCCGTATGCGTCTACCGGCTGCATCGCTGCGGCGGATCGCCGGACGAAGCCCGGGCCCCGCTGCCTCCCGGGGGATGGCACCTGCCGGACCGGGCCGAAGACATCGTCGTGGACCAGGCATTGGGCGGCACCCTGACGGCGCTGCTGGAAAGCCGTTCGGACCTGTACCAGCGGTTCTTCCGGCTGGGCCGCCACGAACAGGATCCGCAAGGCCTGAAGGCGGTGTCGCTGGCGCTGGCCTGCCAGCTGTTCGAGGATCCGTCGCCGACCATGCGGGCATGGCTGCATGCGAAGGTCGAGCGCCTGTTCGCGGAGATTTCCCGCAGCTGCGCCGACGGCGTCGGAACGGCGGCTCCGCCAAGTCCCTGAAAATCCGGATTTCTCCCGGCCTGAGACGCCGCGGCGCGATACTGTCGGCCCGAGGACTGCCGGCTTCCCGCCTTGCTGCGCGCCATGACCCTGCGCTGCCTGTACGTCGACTTCAATTCGTTCTTCGCCTCGGTCGAGCAGGAAGACCGGGCGGAATTGCGCGGCAAGCCGGTCGGCGTGGTGCCGGTGCAGTCGATGACCACCTGCTGCATCGCCGCCAGCATCGAAGCCAAGCGATACGGCATCCGCACCGGCACGCTGGTCGGCGAGGCGAAGGAGAAATATCCGGGCATCGAACTGATCGAAGCGCGCCCGGCGCGCTATGTCGAAGTGCACCACCGGCTGATGGCGGCGATCCAGGATTGCATCCCGCACGACAAGGCCGCGTCGATCGACGAAGTGCCGTGCTGGTTGATCGGCTGCGAACGCCAGCGCGACAACGCCATCGAGATCGCCCGGCGCATCAAGCGGCGCATCGCCGACGAATTCGACTGGATCAAATGCTCCATCGGCATCGCGCCGAACCAGTTCCTGGCCAAGACCGCCTCCGACATGCGGAAGCCGGACGGCCTGACCGTGCTGGAACCGTCCGACCTGCCGCACAAGCTGCATGCGTTGGAATTGCGCGACCTGTGCGGCATCGGTCCGTCGATGGAACGGCGCCTGCGCGCGGCCGGCATCGACAGCGTCGAACAACTGTGCGAGGCCAGCCGCGAACGCCTGCGCCTGGCCTGGGGCGGCGTGGAAGGCGAACGCTACTGGATGCAGCTGCGCGGCCACCACTTCGCGCGCCCCGCCACGAAGCGCGGCTCCATCGGCCACTCGCATGTGCTGGGCCCGGAGCTGCGCAATTTCGAAGGCGCGCGTTCGGTTTTGTTCAAGCTGCTGGCCAAGGCGGCCATGCGCTTGCGCACGCCCGACCGGGACAGCGGCGAGGGCCCGTTCCTCGCCCGCGGCATGGCGATCCGCATCCGTTTCGTCGGCCTCGACGCGCGCTTCGAACGCGACCTGCAGTTCGCGCCGATCGACGACACCCCGACCCTGCTGCACCTGCTGGGCGAACAACTGGCGCAACTGCAGCGGCATGTCGCGACTAAGCGCTGGAACCCGAAGCGCCATCCGCCGCTGTCGGTGGCGGTGACCCTGACCGGACTGGAAGAACGCGGCCAAGTCACCGGCGAACTGATGGCCGCGCGCCAGCGCAACCGCGACATGAGCGGCGTGGTCGACCGGATCAACCGCAAGTACGGCAACAACTCGATCTACTTCGGCGCGATGCAGCAGGCACTGGAACAGGACGCCGCGCCGATGCGCATCCCGTTCCAGCACGTGCCGGAAACCGCACTCGAACGCGACGTGCAGCCGCGCAAGCCGCGTCGCGCCGCGGCCCAACCCGAGACCACCCACGAGCTGTACCTGCTGCGCGAACGCCAGTTCAAGGTGCAGGCCGAAACCGCGCACCGCCAGGCGCAGCAACGGCCTGCGCGCAAGCCCGAC
>DASRYD010000280.1:0-3895 GCA_035653955.1 Pseudoxanthomonas sp. | reverse complement strand
CTATGCGCTCGGCGCCGGCGGCGAAGCCGGCGTGACCGAAATGCTCGGCACCTTGCGCGCAGAACTCGAGGTGGCGATGTCGCTGACCGGCTGCACCGACGTGCGCGAGGCCGGCCGCGAATTGCTGGTGGCGTAGCGGCTCAGGCCAGCGAACCGCGCCGCGCGTACGTGCCGTAGATCGCGACGATGGCGAAGCAGACCGTCGCTACCAGGTAGGCGATGTGGGTGCCGTGGTGGTCCGCCACCCAGCCCATGAACGGCGGGACCAGCGCGCCGCCGACGATGGCCATGACGATGAAACTGGCGCCGCGCTTGGTCTTCGCGCCGAGCCCTTCCACGCCCAGCGCGAAGATCGTCGGAAACATGATCGACATGAAGAACGAGATCGCGACGAGCGCGACGACCGACACCCAGCCCAGCCCGGCGGCGACGAGGAGCGTCAACGCCACGTTGACGATCGCGTACGACGTGAGCAACTGGACCGGCCGGATCCTGCCCATGATCGCCGTGCCGAAGAAGCGGCCGACGACGAAGCACAGCATCGGCGCCGCCAACAGATAGGCGCCGGCTTTCGAGGTAATGCCGACCTGCTCGGTCACGTAGTTGATGAAATAGGCGTTGACCCCGACTTGCGCGGCGACGTAGAAGAACTGCGCGATCACCGCGCCGACGAAATGGGGCTGCGCATACAGCGGCGGGCCCGCTTCGGCGGCATCGTCGGCGTCCCGCTCGCGGATGTCCGGCATCGGCGTCCTGAGGATCAGCAGCGCCAGACAGACCACCACGATGGCGATGGCGACGTAAGTGCCCTGCACGCCGGAGAAACCGGCGTGCGCCGCGCCAGCGCCGGAACCCTTGAAGAACAACGCGCCACCGACCAGCGGGCCGAGGAACGAAGCCAGTCCGTTGAAGGATTGGGCGAAGTTCAGCCTGCGTGCGCCGCTCGACGCGTCGCCGAGCACGGTGACGTACGGATTGGCTGCGGTTTCCAGGAAGGCCGCGCCACAAGCGATGACGAACAGCGCGAACAGGAAGAAATTGAAATCCAGGCGTGCGGTTGCGGGGATGAACAGCAGGGCTCCGGCCGCGAACAGTCCCAGGCCGAACAGGATGCCGAATTTGTAGCCGCGCCGTTGCATCAGCCACGCGGCGGGCAGGGCCATGAGGAAATAGGCGCCGAAATAGGCCATCTGCAGGAAGCCGGAGCGCGCCCGGGTCACATGCAGCGCCTCCTGGAAATGCTTGTTCAACACGTCGAGCAGGCCGTAGGAAAAGCCCCACAGGAAGAACAGACTGGTGACCAGGACGAAGGCGAGGCGCAGGTTGCCGCCGGCGGTCGGCGTCTGGGCGGATTGCGTTGGAGCGGGCAGCGTCGGCATCGCGGATTCCTCGGGAAAGGTCAGGCGTCGGTCAGGCGGAAGATGTTCTGCATCGGCGTCCACTTGGCGCCGGCAGGCGTCCACGGCGTGGCCGTCTGGAAGTTCCACATCAGGTCCTCCCACGCGCGCAGTCGCGGATCGTCGCGCTCGGCGGCGGCCATGCGCGCGGGATCGAACACGGCATCGTCGGTGTCCATCACCATCACCATGCGCGTGCCGAGGCGGAAGATCTCCAGCTCGCGCACGCCCTGCGTGCGCAGGTGCGCCAGCACCTCGGGCCACACTTCGCGATGGTGGCGTTCGTACTCGGCGATCAACGCCGGGTCGTCCTTCAAATCGAGCGCAAGGCAATGACGCATGGTCTGTTTCCTAGGCAGTGGGTGAGGCCGCATCCGGCCAGGCATCGAGCAAGGCCAGTACTTCGCTGGCGAGTACGTGCGAGGATCCGTGGACGACGGCGGGATGATCCTCGCGGCCGCGTGCCCAGGCATCTTCCATCGCGAACCAGTCGATGGCCTCGACAGGCGTTCCTTCGCGCAGCGCAAGGGCGAGATTGTCGAAGAAGCGTTCCCAACGTTGCAGGTACAAACCACCGACCAGACCGGACCATTCGCGGTTGGCGTAGTCGCGCAGGCCGGCCTTGTCCGCGGCGGCACGCGGTCCCCACACGGTGAGGATGCTGCGCGCGTCGTATTCGAACTGGATGCGTTCGGCTTCGTCCCTGGCGGCGGCGCGTGCCTGTTGCAGCCATGGGCCGAGCAGGAAGTGCGGGTGCGTGGCAAGCAGACGGTCCTGCAGGCGCATGCAGTCCAGCCAGTGTGCGCTCAGTTTCGCGAAGCCCGCACGGTCGCGCTGCGTATAGCGCTCTGCGATCCGGGGCAGCAAGGCGCGGCCGTGGTTGGCCAGGCATTGGCGGGCGACGTCGACCAGGTCCAGGCGATAGGCGTCGCTGCCGCGCAGAGGTTCGGCCACCTGCAGCAGTTCGCGCAATGCCGCCACTACTTTCCGTGGGTCGTAGGAAACCGACTCCGGCGACCATTTCGCTGCGGTGGTCGTATCCAGCGCCGGCCGCGCGCAGAACAGGCTGTCCGGCGGCTCGCTGTATTCGTCGGTCTTCAGCTGGTAGACACTCTGCGCCAGTGCGCGCCAAGCGCGTTCGGCGTGCGCGTCGGCGGCGCCGTAGCGAAAGCGCGCATAGCGCGCGAACCAGCCGGGCAGGTCGTCTATGGGCGTTTCGCGCCAGGCCAGTTCGTTGAACAGCTCCATCGCCGCGGCATCGCGATAGGCGCCCTCGGGCATCCACGCGATCCCGCGCAACGCGTTGCCGGGCTTGCGGCGCGCGGCATAGAAGCTCTCGAGCCAGGCATTCGCCTTCGCGCCCAGGGTGACGTGGCCGCCGAAGTTGGCGATGGAGCCGAAGGCATACGGCGTGCCGTTCCAGTCGCGCTCGCGGTCCGGCGCCGGCGCGTAACGGTCGCCGATGCCGTCGACGATCAGCATGCGCTCGCGATCCACGCCTTGCAGCACCTCGGCGGCGGGATTCTTCTGCCAGCCGAGGATGACCCAGCATGCGCCGGGATGGGCGCACTCCAGTGCGTGTTGCACGGCGCGCGCCGCCGCCGGCACGTCCGCGTCACCTTGCTTGCCGCCTTCGTGCAGCAAGTCCATCTTGAAGAAGCGGGCATCGCCGAACAGCGCGCGCTGGTGGCGATAGAACGCAGCGGCCACGTCGGCGAACGGCGGTGAGGTCGGATCCAGCCAGTCCGGCCGCTCGAAGCCCACCCAGTCGCCCTGCGGCACCACGCGCGCCTGCGGATTGCGTCCGACGAAACCGCCGGGCACGGTGCCGAAGTAGCCCGGGAACACCGGTTCGATGCCGAGTTCGCGCGCGCGCAGGCAGATCTTGCGGCCCAGGGCGATGCGCTCGTCCAGCAGTCGCGTCGACACGGGGCCGCCGAAGCCGGACATGTTCTGCAACAGCCACCACGGCTGGTGCGCGGGCGCCGGGATCCACGCGCGGGCTTCCGCGTCGCCGTAGCCGAACTCCTGCAGCATGCGGTGGTAGACGGCTTCCTGGCCGACGGTGACGAGCATTGCCGTGGTGCCCTGCAGCGCGGCGAGATCCAGCAGCCGTTCCCAGTCGTTCCAGTCGCGGTACGGGCCCGAATAACCGTCGTCGGTATCGTTGAGCAGGTAGCGATGCGGCAACTGCGCGCGCATCGCGATGCGCCTGCCGGGTAACGGCAATCCGGCGGGCAGGTCGAGCTGGGTGCCGGCCCAGGAGAGGTGCGCGTCGGCAACGTACTTGAGGTACCAATGCAGGCCGGCCAAGCCGGACAACACGCGATTGCCGCGGATCAACAGGCGGTCGCGCTTGCGGTCGATCTCGAAGCGGTCGACGCCATCGCGCGCCGCGAGCGGCTGCCAGACGATCTGCTCGGCATGATCGGGCAGCAAGCGCCCCAGCGCTTCGCGCATGATCCGCGCTTCGATTTCGCCATCGGTTGCGGCGCGGG
>DASRYD010000279.1:0-2286 GCA_035653955.1 Pseudoxanthomonas sp. | reverse complement strand
GCATGGGTCGCATGGTCGCCGCGCTGGAAGCCGGCGCCATCACCGACATCGTCAGCGTCGGCATCGGCGGTTCCGACCTCGGCCCGCGCCTGGTCGCCGATGCGCTGCGGCCGGTGTCCGGCGCGCGTTTGCGCGTGCACTTCGTTTCCAACGTCGATGGCGCGGCCATGCAGCGCACGTTGGCCGGGCTGGATCCGGCGACCACGGCCGGCATCCTGATTTCCAAGACCTTCGGTACGCAGGAAACCCTGCTCAACGGCGCGATCCTGCGCGACTGGCTCGGCGGCAGCGATCGCCTGTATGCGGTCAGCGCCAATCCCGAGCGTGCCGCCGCGGCGTTCGACATCGCGGCCGAGCGCGTGCTGCCGATGTGGGACTGGGTCGGCGGGCGCTATTCGCTGTGGTCGGCGGTCGGCTTCCCGATCGCGCTGGCGATCGGTTTCGACAAGTTCGAACAACTGCTGGCGGGCGCTGCCCAAATGGACGCGCACGCGTTGAACACGCCCCTGGCGCAGAACCTGCCCGTGCTGCATGCGCTGACCGCAGTGTGGAACCGCAACCTGCTCGGCCATGCCGCGCACGGAGTCATGACCTACGACCAGCGCCTCGCGCTGTTGCCGGCCTACCTGCAGCAACTGGTGATGGAAAGTCTGGGCAAGTCGGTGAAGCTCGACGGCGGCCCGGTCGACGGCGAAACCGTGCCGGTGTGGTGGGGCGGCGCGGGCACCGACGTGCAGCACAGTTTCTTCCAGGCCTTGCACCAGGGCACGCAGATCGTGCCGCTGGATTTCATCGGCACCGTGCGCAACGACGATCCGTACGCGGAGAACCACCTCGCGCTGCAGTCCAACCTGCTGGCGCAGAGCGAGGCACTGGCGAACGGACAGGCCAATGCCGATCCGCACCGCAGCTATGCCGGCGGGCGGCCCGGCACGATGTTCCTGCTGGATTCGCTGACCCCGCAATCGCTCGGCGCGCTGATCGCGATGTACGAGCACAGCGTCTATGCGCAGTCGGTGATCTGGGGTATCAACGCCTTCGACCAGTTCGGCGTCGAACTGGGCAAGCAACTGGCCAACGGCTTGCTGCCGGCGTTGAAGGGCGAAGCGCAGGCTTCCGATCCGGTGACCCGGGCGCTGCTGGCGGAGTTGAAGGCGCGCGGATGATTTTTTCCTTCTCCCATCGGGAGAAGGGGAGATCAGGAGCTGTGCCGAGCCAGCGCCCACGCCACGTGTTCGCGCACCAGCGGCGAAGGGTCGTCGCGGCGCGATTCGAGCGCCGCGAGGACTCCCGGCGTGGTCGGCGCATTGCCCAGCGCCACCGCGATGTTCCGCAGCCAGCGCTCATGGCCGCTGCGCCGGATCGCCGAGCCTTCGGTCCGGCTGAGGAATTCGTCCTCGCTCCACGCGAACAGCTGCGGCAACGTCGCCGTATCCAGATCGTTGCGTGCGCGGAAATCCGGCTCGTCGGTCTTCTTCGCGAACTTGTTCCACGGGCACACCAGTTGGCAATCGTCGCAGCCGAAGATGCGGTTGCCGATGGCCGGGCGCAGTTCCTCGGGGATCGCGCCCTCGTGTTCGATGGTCAGGTAGGAGATGCAGCGGCGCGCGTCGAGCCGGTAGGGCGCAACGATGGCCCGGGTCGGGCAGATGTCGATGCAGCGCGTGCAGGTGCCGCAATGCGCGGTCGCCGGCTCGTCCACCGGCAGCGGCAGGTCGACATAGATTTCGCCGAGGAAGAACCACGAACCGCCGTCCCGGTCGATCAGGCAGGTGTGCTTGCCGATCCAGCCGAGGCCGGCGTTGCGCGCCAGCGCGCGTTCCAGCACGGGCGCGGAATCCACGAACACGCGATGGCCGAACGGGCCGATTTCCCCGGCGATTCGCTCGGCCAGCTTCTGCAGGCGGTTGCGCATCAGCTTGTGGTAGTCGCGGCCCAGCGCGTAACGGGCCACATAGGCGCGCTCGCCGTCGGCCAGCGTGGCCCAGGCTTCCTCGTCGTCGCGGCGGCCGTAATCGAGACCCACCGAAATCACCCGCAGCGTGCCGGGGATCAGCTCGGCCGGGCGCGAGCGCTTGTCGCCATGCGCGGCCATCCAGCCCATCGAGCCTTGCAGCCCCCGTGCCAGCCAATCGCGCAGGAATGCTTCGTCTTCGCCCAGATCGACATCGCTGATGCCGCAGCGCTGGAAGCCGAATTCGCGCGCCAGCTCGCGCACGCGGGCGGCGAGGGCGGCGGCATCGATGTTGGCGACCGGCGAGGGCATGCGGCAAGTATAGAATCCAC
>DASRYD010000278.1:0-5658 GCA_035653955.1 Pseudoxanthomonas sp. | reverse complement strand
GGCCGGCCGAAGAAATCCCCGCAAGGCAAGCGCAGCGAGCGCGCCGAACCGGGCGAGGGCGAAGCGCCGCGGGTCGAACCCAGTCTCGGTGCGGGCGAGGAGGGCGACTACAGCGGCGAGGCCGTCAGCCAACCCGCGCTTGACCTGCCGGGCGGGGTCGCCGTCGACAACGACCTGGGCAAGCGCCCCAGCCAGGATTTCGACAAGATCGTCTCGCTGTACGTCGCCGCGCGCGCCGGCCACACCCTGCGCGGCGAGGACATCGTCGTCGCGGCGGAGAAGACCGGGCTGGTGTTCGGGCACATGAACGTGTTCCACCGGCTGGTCGAGAACCATCCGGAGCGCGGCCCGATCTTCAGCATGGCCAACATCATGCAGCCTGGCAGTTTCGAGATGAGCCGCATCCGCGAGCTGGAGACGCCGGCCATCGCGTTCTTCCTGACCCTGCCGGCGCCGATCAGCGCGCTGGAGGCATGGGAGAAACTGCTGCCGAACGTGGAGCGGATGGCGGAGCTGCTGGACGGCGTGGTGCTGGACGACGGCCGCAACGCCTTGGGTCGCCAGCGCGTTCAACATATCCGCGAAGAGTTGCGTGCCTACGACCGTCAGCACGAAGCGCCGCCGTTGACCAAGCCGCCGCGGTGGTGAGTTGTGTGTGGTATCCGGTCGATTAGACGGATGGGCGTAAGTTTGGGGGCCGCAGGACAGAACCCGCGAAGCAGATTCCGCGACTGCGGATAAGTTCGACGTGTTTTCAACAACCCAATGGCTGGTTGTCGCCAGCGGCCGTTCGGTCCTAAATCACTCAACAGGAGTTCGCATGAAAGCGATATTCGCCGCATTGCTGGCCGCCATGGCGCTCCACGCGACACCCACGCTGGCCAGTTCTACGGGATCGCCGCTCGCGGGCCATTGGATCCTGGACGTGGCCACCTTGCCGATGCCGCCGGAAGCGCGGCCGAAAAGCGTCAGCCTGGATTTCGGCGAAGCGTCCGACGGCAAGTGGACGACCCGCGTCGAAATCGTCGAGAACAGCGGCAACAAGATGCATGGCGAATCCACGCTGTCCCTCGACGGCACGCCCGGCCGCGCCACCGGCAACTACTGGGTCGATATCGTCGCCGCCAAGATGCCCGCGCCCAACGTGCTGGTCATGCAATTCGTCTACCAGGGCATCCCGAGGTCGACGCGGGTGTACTCCGTGAGTCCGGACGGCAAGGTCCTGACCGAGACCGAAGCGTATGCCAAGGAGGATGGCACTCCGATGTTGCGCACGGCTCTGTTCAAGCGGGCGCCGGATCGGCCCTGAATTGCATCCTGCGGCGACAGGGGCGACGGTAGAATTCCTGCCATGACCGCCAAGCCCGCCGCCCGCGCCGCCGAACTGCGCCAGAAGCTGGAAGACGCCAGCTACCGCTACCACGTCCTCGACGAACCGAACATCCCGGACGCCGAGTACGACCGCATGTTGCGCGAACTGGACGAATTGGAAGCCACGCACCCCGAACTGGCCGCACCCGACTCGCCGACCCAACGCGTCGGCAGCGCGCCGTCGGCGAAGTTCGCCGAAGTCGTCCACGCCGTGCCGATGCTGTCGCTGGGCAACGCCTTCACCGACGAGGAGGTGCAGGATTTCGTCAACCGCATCGTCAAGGAAACCGGCGACGCGGAGCCGCGCTTCTCGGTCGAACCGAAACTGGACGGACTGGCGATCAGCCTGCGCTACGAGAACGGCGCGTTCGTGCGCGGCGCGACCCGCGGCGACGGCGCCACCGGCGAGGACGTCACCGCCAATCTGCGCACGGTGAAGGCCATTCCGTTGCGCCTGCGCGGCGATGCGCCCGACGTGCTGGAAATCCGCGGCGAGGTGTACATGCCGCTGGCGGCTTTCGAAAAATACAACGCCTGGGCCCGCGAACACGGCGAAAAGACCTTGGCCAATCCGCGCAACGGCGCGGCAGGCTCGCTGCGCCAGCTGGATCCGCGCATTACCGCGCAACGGCCATTGTCGTTCTACGCCTATGCGCTGGGCGAAGTGCGCGGTACGGCATTGCCGCCGACCCATTCGCAGACCCTGGCTTGGCTGCGCGAACTCGGCCTGCCGGTCAGCGGCGAATCCGGTACCGCCACCGGCGCCGAAGGTCTGCTGGCCTATTACCGCCGCGTCGGCGAGCGCCGAGCCAGCCTGCCGTACGACATCGATGGCGTGGTCTACAAGCTCGACCGCTACGACCAGCAGCGCGCGATGGGCTTCGTCTCGCGCGCGCCGCGCTGGGCCATCGCGCACAAGTATCCGGCGCAGGAAGTGGCGACCACGGTCGAATCGATCGAAGTCAACGTCGGCCGAACCGGCGCCGTCACGCCATGGGTGCTGATGACGCCTGTGCACGTCGGCGGCGTCACCGTCAGCCGCGCCACGCTGCACAATGCCGACCAGGTCGCGCGCCTCGACGTGCGCGTCGGCGACACGGTGATCATCCGCCGGGCCGGAGACGTGATCCCGGAAGTGGTCGGGGTGATCCTCGAACGCCGCCCGAAAGGCGCGCGGCCGTGGGCGATGCCGAAGACCTGCCCGGACTGCGGTTCGGCGGTGGAACGCGAGGAGGGCGAGGTGGTCGCGCGCTGCACCGGCGGGCTGTATTGCCCGGCCCAGCGCGTGCAGGCGCTGTTCCACTTCGCCTCGCGGCGGGCGATGGATATCGAAGGCCTCGGCGAGCGCCTGATCCAGGGGCTGGTCGATTTCGACTACGTGCGTACCGTGGCCGACCTGTACAAACTGGGCGTGGACGACTTCGTGCAGATGAAGCGGCGCGCCGACGAGCGCGATGGCGTCGTCCCCGAGACGGTCAAGGCCGGCAAGATCGCGACCAAGTGGGCCGAGAACCTGATCGCCGGCATCGCCGCCAGCCGCGACAGCACGCTGGAGCGCGTGCTGTTCGCGCTGGGCATCCGCGACGTCGGCGAGAGCACGGCCAGGACCCTGGCGCGGCACTTCGGCGCGTTGCAGCCGCTGATGGATGCCGATGAGGAAACACTGAAACAGGTGCCCGACGTCGGGCCGGTGGTCGCCGCGCGCATCGCCCATTTCTTCGCCCAGCCGCACAACCGCGAGGTCATCGCTGCATTGCGCGAAAACGGCGTGCACTGGCCCGAAGGCGCGCCGCAACGCGCGACCGAAGGCCCATTGTCCGGCAAGACCGTGGTGCTGACCGGCGGCCTGTCGTCGATGAGTCGCGACGAGGCCGGGGCGAAGCTCGAAGCGCTGGGCGCCAAGGTCTCGGGCAGCGTGTCGAAGAAGACCTCGCTGGTGGTGGCCGGCGAAGCGGCCGGCAGCAAGCTGGCCAAGGCGCAGGAACTGGGCCTCGAGATCTGGGACGAAGCGGCGTTGCTGGCATTCCTGCAGGAGCAGGCATGAACGCATTCGCAGGAGCGGGCCATGCCCGCGACCGCCATGTCGAATGGCTTGCGGGGAGTTCCGCAGGCTTGGAAGATTTGTGGTCGCGCCCAGGGGGCGCTCCTACGAAGCCAGTGGCATGAGTTGGCAGCCTTCCGCATCGTTCGATGCCATCCGCCTGCGCGCCGTCCTGAATCGAATGGTGCGCGAGTTCTTCCATCAACGTGGCGTGCTGGAGGTGGAGACCCCGGCAATGTCGCTCGCCGGCAATACCGACCCGAATATTGCGTCGTTCTCGTTGCAATTCTCCGGCCGCACCGATGGCGCGTCGCGCACGCGTTGGCTGCGCACGTCGCCGGAATTCGCGTTGAAGCGCCTGCTGGCGGCCGGTGTCGGCGATTGTTACGAGCTCGGCCGGGTGTTCCGCGACGGCGAGGCCGGCGGGCGCCACAACCCCGAATTCACCATGCTGGAGTGGTATCGGGTCGGCTGGGATCACCAGCGATTGATCGGTGAGACCGTCGAACTGGTGCAGGCGGCGTTGGCGTTGGTCGGCCGTGGCGCGACCATGTCGAAGACCAGCTTCCGCGATCTCTACCATGAGCGGTTGGGCATCGACCCGCTGCTCGCGTCGCTCGACGAGCTGCGCGATATCGGTGGCGACATCGTCATCGACGATGAAGGCCTGAACCGCGACGACTGGCTCGACCTGTTGATGACGCACAAGTTGCAGCCGACGTTCGCCGCCGATCAGTTGCTGGCCGTATACGACTATCCGGCTTCGCAAAGCGCCTTGGCCCGGATCCGCAACGAAGATCCGCCGGTGGCCGAACGTTTCGAGCTGTACCTGGGCCCGCTGGAGCTGGCCAACGGCTATCACGAACTCGACGACGCCGACGAACAGCGCGCCCGTTTCGAACGCGACCAGAGGTTGCGCGCGTCGCGCGGTTCGGCCGTGCCGCCGCTGGATGGGCGTTTGCTCGAAGCATTGCCGCAACTGCCGGATTGCGCCGGCGTCGCGCTGGGGATGGACCGCCTGCTGATGGCGATGCTGGAAACCCCCCGTATCGCCGAGGCGCTTGCCTTCGAGTTTTCCCGCGCCTGAACGAGGCATCGTCCGCCACGCGGCGTAAACGGTTTCTTCGGTCCGCATTCATCGGCGCGCACCGATGCTGCAGGCATTCACCGGACGGGGGTGTCGCGATGAAGATCCTGCTGAAGTCGTGCGTGGCCATGCTGGTACTGCCGTTGGCTGGCTGCGCGATCGATCCGCTGCTGGCGGGCGAGGGCGGTTATCCGCCTTCCGGTTACGGCTACCCGCGCGAGGCGTACCCGTCGAGCGGTTATCCCGACTACGGCTATGCCGACCGGAACTTCCGGTGCGATTCCAACGACGGACGGCAGAACTATTGTCGCGTCGATACGCGCGGCGGCGTGCAACTCGTGCGGCAGGTATCCAGATCCCCGTGCGTACGCGGCAGCAGTTGGGGCTACGACCGTAACGGCGTATGGGTGAGCAATGGCTGTCGCGCCGAGTTCGCGGCCGGTTCCGGCTCTGGCTACGGCAACGATTACAACGGTGGCGGTTACGGCGGGCAGACCCTCCGTTGCGAATCCATCGACAACCGTACCCGCGAATGTCCCGCCGATACGCGCGGTGGCGTGCGCCTGGTGCGGCGCCTGTCCAAGTCGCCCTGCGAGGCGGGGCGCAATTGGGGCTTCCACCGGGATCGGGTCTGGGTCAGCGGCGGTTGCCGCGCCGAATTCGTTCTGGGCCAGGGTGGCGATCCGGGCTGGGACGGCGGCTACTACGGCGGTGGTTATGGAAGCGGCCGGATCGTGCGCTGCGAATCCATCGACGCCCGCCAGCGCGAATGCCGGGTGGATGTCCGCCGCGAGGTGCGTCTGGTCCGGAATCTGTCGAAGGCACGCTGCATCGAGGGCCGCAACTGGGGCTGGGACCGTTACGGCATCTGGGTCGCAGACGGTTGCCGTGCGGAGTTCCGGGTCGATTGAACGCTGGCGTAAGGCGTCGGCGGTTAAACTTCCGCCATGAACGACGCCTTCGACTACGCCCGCTACGACCGCATCCGCCCGATCCGCTGGACCGGCGAGGCGCTGGAACTGCTGGACCAGCGCCTGCTGCCGTTCAAGGTCGAATACCTGGCCTGCACCAGCGGCGACGAAGTCGCCGCCGCGATCCACGCACTGGCCGTGCGTGGCGCGCCGGCCATCGGCATCGCGGCCGCCTGGGGCACGGTGCT
>DASRYD010000277.1:0-1509 GCA_035653955.1 Pseudoxanthomonas sp. | reverse complement strand
TACAGTCGCGCGGTGCGCGCCTGCGCCTGGCGCTGCAGGATCTCGGTCCGATCTTCGTCAAGTTCGGCCAGATCCTGTCCACCCGCCGCGACCTGGTGCCGCCGGACATCGCCGAGGAACTGACCCAGCTGCAGGACAAGGTCAAGCCGTTCGACGGCGAAGCCGCGCGCCGCATCGTCGAACAGGCGCTGGGGCGGCCGATCGACGTCGCCTTCGCCAGCTTCGACACTTCGCCGTTGGCTTCGGCATCGATCGCCCAGGTGCATGCGGCCACGCTGCATCCCGATGCGCGCGGCGCGTCGCGCGAAGTGGTGGTGAAGGTGCTGCGGCCGGACATCGAGAAGCAGATCGCCGCCGACATCTCGCTGCTGAAGTCCGCCGCGGCGCTGGTCGACCGCACCCACCCGGCCGCCGACAAGATCCGCCCGCGCGAAATAGTGAGCGAGATCGAAACCACGCTGGCCGCCGAGCTCGATCTGCAACGCGAAGGCGCCAACGCCAGCGTGATGCGTCGGCTGTGGAAGGATTCCGACGACCTGTACGTGCCGGAAATCGTGTGGACGCATACGGCCGAGCGCGCGCTGACCATCGAGCGCGTGCGCGGCATTCCGTCCGACGACATCGTCGCGCTGGACGCTGCCGGCATCGACCGCAAGGCGCTGGCGTCGAAGGGCGTGCGGGTGTTCTACACCCAGGTATTCCGCGACAATTTCTTCCACGCCGACGCGCACGCCGGCAACATCTGGGTCGACGCCGACCCGGCGCGCAAGGCCAACCCGCGCTTCATCGCGCTCGACTTCGGCATCATGGGCCAGCTCTCGGCCGAGGACCAGTACTACCTCGCCGAGAACTTCATGGCGATCTTCAACAAGGACTACCGGCGCATCGCCGAACTGCACGTCGAAGCCGGCTGGATGCCGGCGACGGTGCGCATCGACGAACTGGAAGCGGCCGCGCGCGCGGTGTGCGAGCCGTACTTCACCCGTCCGTTGTCGGAAATCTCGCTGGCCGAGGTGCTGGTCAAGCTGTTCCGCACCGCGCAGCGCTACGAACTGACCCTGCAGCCGCAACTGATCCTGCTGCAGAAGACCCTGTTGAACATCGAGGGCGTCGGTCGCCAGCTCGACCCGCAACTGGACATCTGGGCGGTGGCCAAGCCGGTGCTGGAACGCATCCTGGTGGAAAGGTACAGCCCGCAGAACGTGATGCGCGAGCTGCGCAAGCGCCTGCCCGAGATCATGACCCACACCCCGGAAATGCCGCGACTGGTGCATGGCTGGCTGAAACAACAGGTCGAAGGCCGCCACGAACTGGCGATGCGTTCGCAGGACCTGCAGGAACTGGCGCAGACGATGAAGCGCCTGGAGCGCCGCACCATCACCGCGATCTTCGGCGCCGCGCTGCTGATCGTCGCGGCCGTGCTGTACGGCCTGGGCGGCGGCGGCCCGCATTTCTTCGGCGTGCCGGTTTCGTCGTGGATCGCCGGCGTCGGCGGCTTGTGGGCCTTGC
>DASRYD010000276.1:0-1546 GCA_035653955.1 Pseudoxanthomonas sp. | reverse complement strand
CTTGCTGCGCGGCTTCGCGCTCGCAACCGGCTTGGCCTGCTTCGCGGCCGAACGGCGACGCACGGCCTTTTTCTTCGTCGCCTTCGCAGGGACCGCTTTCGCGGCTTTCTTCGCCGGCTTTTTCGCTGCGGCCTTAGGCTTTTCCGCCTGGGCCGCCGGTGCGGGCGGCTGTACCGGCTCGGCGACCGCTGCAGGTTGCCTGCGGACGGCAGCCCTCGGTTTCGGTTCCCGCGCCTGCTGGCGCATCGCACGCTCGAGCTGCACGATCTTGCGGTGCGCGGAATCGATTTCGGTGCGCGTAGGCATGCCGAACAGGCCGCTGATCTTTTCGATCTCCACCTGCACCGACGAACGCAGGCGCATCTGCGCATTGGTCAGCGCGCCATAGACCTCGCGGAACGGTTCGGACAGGGCGACCTGCGCGTAGGCGTCCTCGGCCGCGTCGATCCACAGGTCGAACAGCGCACGTGCGGTGGTCAGCTGGCGGCCGGGTTCTTCGTGCTCGGCCAGCTTGTCTTCGAACAGCGACAGCGCATGCTGCAGCATCTTCAACATCAGCGCGTTGTAGTCTTTGTTGCGTTGCTGGTAGTCCTGCTGCGCCTGCAGCAAGGCCTGCCAGCGCTCCTGGTGTTCGCGGGCCAGACCGAACGTCGGCACATGCAGCCAGCGCGACGGGTCGCCCTGGGCGACGGTCTGCAGCGCCTGGATGTAGGGCGCGGCCTGTTCCAGCCAGTTGTTCAGGCTCTCCTGTCCGCCAGACTGCATCGAGCGGAACAGGTCGGCGAACGGGTTGGCGTTCGCGTCGTCGGCGCCCAGCGCTTCGCGCCAGGCTCTGGCGATGTCGGCGGCACTGCCGTTCTGGCCGGCGAACTGCGCCGCGACCTGCTGCATCTGTCCGAACCAGCCGCTCGCCAACTGGTTGAAGCGATGCACCGCGCCCATCGCATCGGGCTGCACGCCGGGCAACAGTTGCGACCACCATTGGGTGGCCTGCTGCCAACCCGGCTGGTTCGCGCCGGGCAGGCCCGCACCCGCCGCGCCCTGGCGCATGGCTTCGCCCCAGGCATTCCAGTACTGGCGTGCCAGCGATTCGAAATCGCTACCGCCCAGGCCGCCATTGCCGAAATTCCCGAACCCGTTGCCGAACATCTTCCGCCCTCCCAGCTACCGTCCCGATCATAACAACCGGAACGGAATTTTCCCTGAGCTTTTGGTCGATGCGGCGCAACACCGCCGAACATGCGGTTACGTATGCAACTACGGTCCGGGAATGGCGAACTGTTCCGCTCGCACCGCACCCGCGCCACGGCCCTCGGCGGCGATCGTCGCGTCCTCCGGAAGCTCGCCCTTTCCGTCCAGATAAGCCTGGATGCGGTCCAATGCGGCATAGAACTGCGGCAGCATCGGGGTGTAACGCGCACCGTAGGCCGGGAAGGCGAGGAAGGCGTCGAAGTGCTCGCCATTGCGCACGCGCCAGTAGCGCACTTCGCGGCCAGCCGCCTGCGCCGCGGCCACATAGGGCGCGCTGGTGAAGGCCGGCGGCACC
>DASRYD010000275.1:0-19689 GCA_035653955.1 Pseudoxanthomonas sp. | reverse complement strand
TGGCCGGATACCCTGCCGGCCGCCCGGCGACGTGAACTGCGTCTGGCCGCGCTGCCGGGCGAGGCTACGCGTCCGCGGTCCGCGATGGCACCATACGCGGCATAGCCCGAAGGCGCCCACGTCCTGATGTTCAAACCCATTCCTGTCGCCATCGGCCTGCGCTACCTGCGGGCCAAGCGCCGCAACGGCTTCATTTCCTTCATCTCGCTGGCTTCGATCATCGGCATCGCCCTGGGCGTGGCGGTACTGATCACCACGCTGTCGGTGATGAGCGGCTTCCAGCGCGAAATCCGCGACCGGCTGCTGCAGATGACCGCCCATGCCACCATCAGCGGCGCCGACGAGCCGCTGCACGACTGGCCGCACGTGGTGAAGGTGGCGATGGCCGACCCGCGCGTCGCGGGCGCGGCCCCCTTCGTCGACGTACAGGGCATGATCACCGGCAACCGCGACCCGCAGGGCGCGATGGTGCGCGGCATCCTGCCGGCCGAGGAAAAGAGGGTGTCGGTGATCGCCGACAAGATGAAGCAAGGCAGCTTGGATTCGCTGCAGCCAGGCTCGTTCAACATTCTGCTCGGCCAGGAACTGGCCTTGTGGCTGGGCGTCGGTGTCGGCGACGACGTCGCGGTCATGACCAGCGACACCCTCAGCACGCCGATCGGGGCGATACCGAAGACCAAACGCTTCCACGTCAGCGGCATCTTCGCCGTCGGTCACAACGAAGTCGACCGCAACCTGGCCTTGGCCGACATCAACGACCTTCAGCGCGTATTGCGCCTCGGCGGCGACGTCACCGGCGTGCGCCTGAAGATGCACGACATGGACCAGGCCCAGGAAACCGCCATCGATCTGGCCCGCAGCCTGCGGCACGTCTACCGGGTCAGCGACTGGCGCAGCGAGAACGCCAACCTGTACCAGTCGCTGAAGATGGAAAAGACGGTGATGGGCATCCTGTTGTCGCTGATCATCCTGATGGGCGCTTTCACCCTGGTCAATTCGCAGGTGATGCTGGTCATCGATAAGCAGGCCGACATCGCCATCCTGCGCACGCTCGGGCTCAGTCCGAATGGCGTGATGGGCATCTTCATGGTGCAGGGCTTGCTGATCGGCGTGATCGGCACGCTGTCCGGCGTGATCGGCGGCATCCTGCTGACCATCAACCTGGAACGCATCCTGGAACTGATCGAAGCGGTATTCCACGTGACCTTGTTGCCTTCGGACGTGTACTACATCACCGGACTGCCGTACGACCTCGAAAGCAGCGACGTGGTGACGATTGCCTGCGTCGCGCTGGTCATGGCCTTCCTCGCCACGCTGTACCCGGCCTGGCGCGCCGCACGCACGCAACCGGCGGAGGCGCTGCGCTATGAATAAGCCTGGAGAAGCGATCCGCGCCGAAGCGCTGGCCAAGACCTATGCCGAAGGCAAGCTGCGCACGCCGGTGTTCGACGGCCTCGATCTCAACGTGCAGGCCGGCGAAACCGTCGCCATCGTCGGTGCGTCTGGCGCGGGCAAGAGTACGCTGCTGCACCTGCTCGGCGGGCTGGACACGCCGACCGCGGGCGAGGTGTACGTGGCGGGACAGAAAATGTCGGCGCTGTCGAACGCGGCCCGCGGCGCGTTGCGCAACAAGTCGCTGGGCTTCGTCTACCAGTTCCACCATCTGCTGCCGGAATTCACTGCGCTGGAAAACGTGATGATGCCGGTGCTGCTGGGCGGCACCGGGGTGCCCGAGGCGACGCAGCGGGCGCAGGCGCTGCTGGAGCAGGTCGGCCTCGGCCATCGTCTCGCGCACAAACCCGGCGAGCTGTCCGGCGGCGAACGCCAACGCGCGGCCGTGGCGCGCGCACTGGTCAACAAACCGGCTTGCGTGCTCGGCGACGAACCGACCGGCAACCTCGACGAAAAGACCGCGGCGACGGTGTTCGAACTGATGCTGGAGCTCAACCGCGCCCAACGCACCAGCCTGGTGCTGGTAACCCACGACCGCCGGCTGGCGCGCAAGCTGGACCGGGTGCTGGAACTGTACCAAGGCAAGCTGCGGGAACTGGCGGCTTCGGAAGTCTGAGCGAAGCGGGCCGCGGAGCAGGCAAGAAAAAACCGCCCGTAGGCGGTTTTTTCGGAATCTGCAGCGGCGTGCCGGATGGCGCTGGCGCGCCTGGGGCGTGCCCGTCGTTTCAGCGCTGGCGCGCTTTGAAACGCGGGTTCGACTTGCAGATCACGAAGACCTTGCCACGACGACGGACCACCTTGCAGTCGCGGTGACGGGCCTTCGCCGACTTCAGGGAGGACAGGACTTTCATGGCAAAACCTCTAGAAGGATGGGCTGGAGCGCGGTTAAGTCCGACATTTTAGCCCGACTTTCCTTGATGGTTCAAGCGGTTGTGTGGCGGAAGCAGACGAGGCGGCTACACTTACCCGACCGCCTACGCCTACCTTCCCCATGAGCGACTCCGCCGCACCCGTACTGACCATCGATGGCCCCTCCGGCGCCGGCAAGGGCACCGTCAGCCGGATCGCAGCCTCGCGGCTGGGCTGGCATTACCTCGATTCGGGAGCGCTGTACCGGGCGGTGGGAGTGGCGGCCAGCTGGGCCAACCTGGACCTGTCCGATGGCGCCGCCCTGGTGCGCTGCACCTTCGACACCGCGATCGGTTTCCGCACCGAGCCGGGCAGGGCGGGGCCGGACGGCGACCTGCGGGTCATCGTCAACGGCGTAGATGCCACCGAGGAGCTGCGGCTGGAAACCACCGGCGCCGTGGCTTCGGCCATTGCCGCGATTCCCGAGGTGAGGGCCGCCCTGAAGGACCGGCAGCGCGCCTTCCGCCAGCCCCCCGGGCTGGTGGCCGACGGCCGCGACATGGGCACGGTCATCTTCCCCGATGCCCCGTTCAAGGTGTTTCTGACCGCCAGCGCCGAGGAACGGGCGGAAAGGCGGTATAAGCAGTTGAAAGACAAAGGGGTTTCCGTCACAATAGACGGTCTGCTGCGCGAGATTCTCGCCCGCGATGCCCGTGACGCACAGCGTACGGTGGCGCCGTTGCGGCCGGCCGACGACGCCGTCCTCATCGACACCACCGGGCTGTCCATCGACGCCGTCGTGGATCGGGTTCTGGCCTTGGTGCGATAGGCGCCAAGACTGGACCGCGCAGCGGGCGCCCGCAAGGGCAGGGCCCGCTTCCGCCGTCGCCACGCGACGACGCCTGCGGTTTTCGAACCTCAACACTCACGGCCATACGCAATCCCGCGCAGGCCGATAACGGGTGGACCGCCGCGTTCGCGCGCCGGTCTGGACATCAACCGAGCATTTACCAATGACTGAATCTTTCGCAGAACTGTTTGAACAGAGCCAGACCCATCTGGCCAAGCTGAAGCCGGGTGCCATCGTCATCGGCACTGTCGTCGACGTGCGCAACGACGTCGTCGTGATCAACGCCGGCCTCAAGTCCGAAGGCATCGTGCCGATCGAACAGTTCCGCAACGATGCGGGCGAAATCGACGTGGGCATCGGCGACCAGGTCAAGGTCGCGTTGGACTCCATCGAGAACGGTTTCGGCGAAACCGTGCTGTCCCGCGAGAAGGCCAAGCGTTCCATGGTGTGGGACGAACTGGAAGAAGCGCTGGAGAAGAACGAAACCATCACCGGCCGCATCTCCGGCAAGGTCAAGGGCGGCTTCACCGTCGACATCAAGGACGTCCGCGCGTTCCTGCCTGGCTCGCTGGTCGACGTGCGTCCGGTCCGCGACCCGGCCTACCTGGAAGGCAAGGAACTCGAGTTCAAGCTGATCAAGCTGGACCGCAAGCGCAACAACGTGGTCGTCTCCCGCCGCGCGGTGGTCGAGAGCGAGCATTCGGAAGAGCGCGAAGCGCTGATGGACAAGCTGCAGGAAGGCGTGGTGCTGAAGGGTGTGGTCAAGAACCTCACCGACTACGGCGCGTTCGTCGACCTGGGCGGCATCGACGGCCTGCTGCACATCACCGACATGGCCTGGAAGCGCGTCCGCCATCCGTCCGAAGTGGTCGAAGTCGGCCAGGAACTGGACGTACGCGTGCTGAAGTACGACCGCGAGCGCAATCGCGTTTCGCTGGGCCTGAAGCAGCTGGGCGAGGATCCGTGGGACAACATCGCCCGCCGCTACCCGGCCAACAGCCGCGTGTTCGGCAAGGTCAGCAACGTCACCGATTACGGCGCGTTCGTCGAGATCGAGCCGGGCGTCGAAGGCCTGGTCCACGTTTCGGAAATGGACTGGACCAACAAGAACGTCAACCCGTCGAAGGTCGTGCAGGTCGGCGACGAAGTCGAAGTGATGGTGCTGGACGTCGACGAAGAGCGCCGCCGCATCTCGCTGGGCATGAAACAGGTCGCCGCCAATCCGTGGGAAACCTTCGCCGCCATCCACAAGAAGGGCGACAAGGTGTCCGGCCAGATCAAGTCGATCACCGACTTCGGCATCTTCATCGGCCTTGACGGCGGCATCGACGGCCTGATCCATCTGAGCGACATCAGCTGGAACTCCACCGGCGAAGACCTGGCCCGCAACTTCAAGAAGGGCGACACGCTGGACGCGGTCGTGCTGGCGGTCGATCCGGAGCGCGAGCGCATCAGCCTGGGCGTGAAGCAGATGGAGCAGGACCCGTTCGCCCAGTACATGGCCGAGCATCCGAAGGGCTCGAAGGTCGAAGGCACGGTCAAGGAAGTCGACGCCAAGGGCGCCACGATCGAACTGGCCGACGGCATCGAAGGCTACGTTTCGGCGCGCGACATCAGCATCGAGCGCGTGGACGACGCCAGCCAGCACCTGAAGGTGGGCGACAGGATCGAAGCCAAGTTCGTGGGCATGGACCGCAAGGGCCGCACCCTGCAGTTGTCGATCAAGGCCAAGGACGATGCCGAAACCGCCGAAGCGCTGGCCGAGTACAACAAGTCCTCCGCCGAAGCGGCCGCCGGTACCACCAGCCTGGGCGCGCTGCTGCGTGCGCAGCTGGACGGCAACAAGTCCGAGTAACACCGCCCTCGGCAACCGCCGCGCCGGTCCGGTCCACGGGCCGGCGCCGGCAGCCGTCCTCCGACGCGACCTGCGATGACCAAGTCCGAACTCATCGAAATCCTGTCCCGCCGACAGCCTCACCTGAAGGCCGAAGACGTCGACCTCGCAGTGAAGTCGCTGCTGGAAATGATGGGCGGCGCCCTGTCCCAGGGCGACCGCATCGAGATCCGCGGCTTCGGCAGTTTCTCGTTGCACTACCGTCCGCCGCGATTGGGCCGCAATCCGAAGACCGGCGATTCGGTCGCGCTGCCGGCCAAACACGTGCCGCATTTCAAACCGGGCAAGGAGCTGCGCGAACGCGTCAGCAGCGTGGTCCCGATCGAAGAAACCGGCGGCGAATGAAGCTCCCGACCCCTCCCTCGCGGAGGGGTTTTTGTTTCGCCCCGCGATGCCTGGCGAACGCGGTCTCGGCTAAGCTAGCCGTCACGCAATCCTGACTGCGCGCCTTGCGCAGCGGAACCAAAGGCCTTTCGCCCATGCAATTCCTCAACGAGTGGTTCTGGTTCTTCCTGTTCCTGCCACTGGCCGCACTGAGCGGCTGGGTAGTGGGGCGGCGCGGCGGGCAACGCCATGGCGACACCCAGGTCAGTCGCCTGTCCAGTACCTACTTCCGCGGCTTGAACTATCTGTTGAACGAACAGCCCGACAAGGCCATCGAACTGTTCCTGCACATCGCCGAGCTAGACAAGGAAACCTTCGAAACCCAGGTCGCACTGGGCCACCTGTTCCGCCGTCGCGGCGAAGTCGATCGTGCGATCCGCCTGCACCAGGGGCTGGTCCAGCGCAACGACCTGAGCGACCAGCAGAAGGTACAGGCCCTGTTGGCGCTGGGCGAGGACTACATGAAGTCGGGCCTGCTGGACCGCGCCGAGACCGTGTTCACCGACCTGGCCAAGATCGACCAGCGCGCGCCGCAGGCGCTGAAGCACCTGATCGGCATTTACCAGGCCGAGCGCGATTGGCAGAAGGCCATCGACAACGCCACCCGTTATGAAGAGGTGACCGGCGAGCCGATGGGCAGGCTTGTCGCGCAATTCCATTGCGAACTAGCCGAACGCCTGCGTACCGCCAACGATGTCGCCGCGGCCCGCGAGCATATCGCCAAGGCCAACCAGGCCGATGCCGGAGGCGTGCGCGCGGGCATCCTCGAAGGCCGCATCGAATCCGACGAGGGCAATGCGGCCGAAGCCGTGCGCGCCTTTGAACGTGCGGCGCGCAACGATCCCGAATACCTGCCGGTGATCCTGCCGGACCTGTTTGCCAATTACGAAAAGACCGGCGACCAGGCTGGCGCGCGCGCCTTCCTCTCGGAAATGACCGAGCACTACCGTGGCATTTCCCCGGTGTTGGCCCTGACCAAGCTGGTCGAGCAACAGGACGGCATCGCCGCCGCGCGCGCCTATCTGGCGCGGCAGTTGAAGGACCGACCTTCGGTGCGTGGCGAAGCGGCGTTGATCGACCTGACCTTGGCCGAAGGCGCGGACCCGGTGGCCACGCTCGGCGACCTGAAGCACATCACCGATCAGCTGCTGGTACGCAACCCCAGCTATCGCTGTACGCACTGCGGCTTTGGCGCGCGTACCCATCACTGGCTGTGCCCGAGCTGCAAGGAGTGGGGCACGGTGAAGCCGTTGTTGAACTACGCGGTCGTCTGATGCCGGCTTGGCCGATCTGGTTGCTGTGTTTCGGCATGGCATTGGCGATCACGGCGTGGGCACGCGGCTACGCCCTGCGCCGAAACCTGCTGGACCACCCGGGGGAACGCCGTAGTCACCTTAGCGCCACGCCGCGTGGCGGCGGAATTTCGATCGTGGTGGTCCTGCTGTTGGCAGGCATATGGCTGGCGTGGTGGTTCCCCGGCCAGCGTGGGTGGTTCGTGTCCTTCGGCACGGGTTTGGGGCTGGTAGCCGGCATCGGCTGGGTCGACGACCACCGGCCGCTTTCGCCGTGGCTACGCCTTCTGATCCATGCGTTGGCCGCCGGCGTGCTGGCCACGGGGTTTTGGCTCCACGGAGCGGGTCCCTGGGTGGCGATGGCCGCTTTTCTCCTCGCGCTGGGGCTGACCAACGCCTGGAACTTCATGGATGGCATCGATGGCTTGGCCGCCAGTCAAGCCTGCATCGTCTCGGCTGGACTGTGGATCGTGCTGCCATCTCCCTGGAACTGGTTGGCATTAGCGCTGACCGGAGCGACTGCAGGATTCCTTCCGCTCAATTTTTTCAAGGCCAGGATTTTCCTGGGCGATGTCGGGAGCGGAGCATTGGGCTTCGCGTTGGCGGCATTACTGGCTGCAGGCCTGAACCAAGAGCGCCCCTCGATCACGTGGCTGGTCTGGACCTTGCCTATAGCGCCATTCGTTGTGGACACGGTCTTCACATTGGCTTGGCGCATTCTGAACGGGGAACGCTGGTGGACCCCGCATGTCCAGCATGCCTATCAACGCTGGGCAAGGCGGGTCGGGCATGCCTCGGTTACCACGTTCTTTGCGCTTTTTACTGTAGGAACCATCGGCATCTGGCTGATCGACAGGGGCACTCAGCCGCCGTTTGTAATCTGCATGTTTATAATTTGTTATACGCTCGCAGGGTGCCTGTGGTGGTCTTCTCGCAGGCTCAGGGATTAGGGCGAAACGCACAAGGATCAGGTACCAATGGAATCATGGCGGGCGAAAGCGACCGCATGGCTGCCGAGGTTTGCGGTAGTCGCCCACGACCTGTTCATGGTCTGGCTGTGCTGGCAGGTCTTGCACCAGTTGCGTTACGCCATGCTGGTGGCGCCCCCCGAATATCCCCTGTGGTCGGTCGAAATCGGCATCGTCCTTGCAGCACAAGGCCTGGTGTTCTGGCAGGTTGGTCTGTATCGGGGCTTGTGGCGGTTCGCCAGCGTTCCCGACCTGTGGAACATCCTGAAGGCCTGCGGTGTCGGCTTGGTAGCCATCGGCCTGGGATTGTTCGCCTATAACCGCTTGGACGGCGTGCCGCGCGCCGTGCTGGGGCTGTATCCATTCGCCTTGGCCGCCTTGCTGGGCTTGCCCCGTCTGGCCTATCGCGCCTGGAAGGACAACCAGCAGGCCGAATTCCGCGAAGGCGCCGCGATCCGGGTGCTGGTGTTGGGCGCAGGGCGTGCCGGCGAAGCGCTGCTGCGCGACCTGCACCGCAGCGGCGGCTATGTGCCGGTTGGCCTGCTCGACGACGCAACCAGGTTGCGCGGCACCCGGCTACATGGCGTGACCGTGCTGGGCACGTTGGACGAAGCCCCGACCATTGCCCGCGAGACCGGCGCCAAGCTGATCGTGATCGCGATGCCGGCGCTGGAAGCCGCCGCGATGCAGCGAGTGGTCGCCATCTGCGAAAGCACTGGATTGCCGTTCCGTACCGTGCCGAGGCTGGTCGACGTGCTGGAAGGGCGCTCACTGCCGGGCGAATTGAAGGAAGTCGCCATCGACGACCTGCTGGGCCGCAAACCGGTGACACCGGACTGGAAGCTGATTCGCAGTTGGCTGGGCGGGCGCACCGTACTAGTCACCGGTGCGGGCGGGTCCATCGGCTCGGAACTGTGCCGCCAATGCGCCCGTCATGGCGCCCAGCGCATCGCCTTGCTGGAAATCGACGAACTGGCGCTGATCACCACAGAAGCCGACCTGCGCCGCGCCTTCCCCGACCTGGAAGTAATTTCGGTACTGGGGAACTGCGGCGATCCGGCGGTGATGGCCCATGCCCTGCGCATCGCCGAGCCGGACGCGGTATTCCATGCCGCCGCCTACAAGCAGGTGCCGCTGCTCGAACAACAATTGCGCGAAGCCGTACGCAACAACGTATTGGCCACCGAAACCGTCGCCAAGGCCTGCCGCGATGCGGGCGTGGCCAGCTTCGTGCTGATCTCGACCGACAAGGCGGTCGATCCGGCCAACGTACTGGGAGCGACCAAGCGCTTGGCGGAAATGGTCTGCCAGAACCTCGACGATCGGAAGGGCACCTGTTTCGTCACCGTGCGCTTCGGCAACGTGCTGGATTCGGCGGGCAGCGTGGTACCGCTGTTCCGCGAACAGATCCGCCAGGGCGGCCCGGTGACGGTGACCGATCCGGAAGTGTCGCGTTACTTCATGACCATTCCCGAAGCCTGCCAGTTGATCGTGCAGGCGGCTGCGGGCGCATCGCACGCGTCGATCTATACGCTGGACATGGGCGAACCGGTACTGATCCGTACGTTGGCCGAACAGATGATCCGCCTGGCCGGAAAGCGGATTGGCAAGGACATCGCCATTGCCTATACCGGCCTGCGTCCGGGAGAAAAGCTGCACGAAACCCTGTTCCATGCCGACGAGAACTATAGGCCGACCTCGCATTCGAAGATTCTCGAGGCGCGCGCGCGGGAGATCTCCGCTGAATTGGTCGCCTGGGCGCTGCAGCAGCTGCGTGTCGCTTGCAACGATTACGATCTGGAAGAGATGTCACGCGTGTTGCGCAGCGCGGTGCCCGAATTCAGCCCGGTGGAAGCAGTGGAACAGGTGGGTGCTAACATCGTCCTGTTCCCGGCACGCGATTCCCGACGCCCACGATGAATCCCCGAATCAAGAAAGCCGTATTCCCGGTCGCAGGACTGGGGACGCGTTTCCTGCCTGCGACCAAGACGGTCCCCAAGGAAATGCTGCCGATCATCGATCGACCGCTGATCCAGTACGCCGTCGATGAGGCGATCGAGGCGGGTTGCGACACCCTGGTGTTCGTCACCAATCGCTACAAGCACGCTGTCGCCGATTACTTCGACAAGGCCTACGAGCTAGAGCAGAAGCTGGAGAAGTCCGGCAAGCTCGAACAACTGGAGTTGGTGCGCAACGTGTTGCCGTCACACGTGCGCGCGGTGTTCGTGACCCAGGCCGAGGCATTGGGCTTGGGGCACGCGGTCCTGTGCGCGAAGCCGATCGTCGGCAACGAACCGTTCGCGGTGATCCTGCCGGACGACCTGATCTGGAACCGCGGCGACGGCGCATTGAAGCAGATGGCCGACGCGGCGCAGGCCAACGGCGCCAGCATAATCGCGGTGCAGGATGTCCCGCACGATCAGACCGGCAGTTACGGCATCGTGGCGACGGAGGCGTTCGCCGGCCGGTCGGGACGGATCAATGCCATCGTCGAGAAGCCGAAGCCGGAAGTTGCCCCCAGCAACCTCGCCGTGGTCGGCCGCTACGTGCTGGATGCTCGCATTTTCGATCTCCTGGAGAACACCACGCCTGGTGCGGGGGGCGAGATCCAGCTCACCGATGCCATTGCCATGCTGTTGGTCGAGAAACCGGTGCACGCGTACCGCTTCCAGGGCACGCGCTTCGACTGCGGTACGCATATCGGCCTGATCGAAGCGACCATTCGCTATGCGCTGGACCATGAAAAACTCAGCGATGCGGCCCGGAACATGATGCAGGACGCGTTGAGGGAAATGGGCGTCCACGAACTCGATTGACGCCCGACGACTGTTTCGACGGGGAACCGGAACGGCGATGCATCCATGAGACACGAAGGCGAGAGCCTCGACTATTACGCCGCAACGCTCGGCGAACCGCCAGACTGGCCCATTCTGGCGGGCAATGCGGACACCGAAGTGTGCATCGTCGGCGGCGGCTTCGCCGGATTGAACACGGCGCTCGGACTGGCGGAACGCGGCAAATCCGACGTGGTGCTGCTCGAAGCCCGGACCCCCGGCTTCGGTGCGTCCGGGCGCAACGGCGGATTCGTTTTCGGCGGTTTTTCACGCAGCGAAGAGTCATTGCTGCGCGAATTGGGGCCGACGCGCGCGCCGGCGTTGTATCGCGGCACTACCGCTGCGGTGGAGCTGATCCGGCGACGGATCGTCGACTATGGCATCGCCTGCGACGATACGCACGCAGGCGTGCTGTGGGCGAACTGGTTCGCCGACCCCTCGGTATTGATCGATCGCCAAGGCCTGTTGCGCGAACGCTTCGACGTGGAATGGGAATGGTTGCCGCGCGACGAGTTGCGAAAGCGGGTGTTTTCCGCTCGTTATCACGATGCGCTGTACGAGTCGCAGGGCTTCCATTTCCATCCATTGAAATACGCGCAGGGCATCGCGCTTGCGGCGGCGGAACGCGGGGTTGCCGTACATGCGGGCACGCCGGCGATTTCGCTGCAGCGGAGCGGGCAGGGATGGAGGGTTGCGACGCCGCAGGGATACGTACAGGCCCGGCATGTGGTACTGGCCTGCGGCGGCTACCTGTCCGGGTTGGACCGGCGCGTGGATGCAGGCGCCATGCCTATCGCAACCTATGTCATGGTGACCGAACCGCTGGGCGCGCGCATGGACGATATCCTGCGCACGCGCTCGGCGGTCTACGACACCCGCTTCGCCTTCGACTACTACCGGCCGTTGCCAGATTCGCGCCTGTTGTGGGGCGGGCGCATCTCGGTGCGCCACCGCTCGCCGTCGGCCGTGCGCGACCTGCTGCGCAGCGACATGCTGAAGGTATTTCCGCAATTGGACGGCGTCGGAATCGACTATGCCTGGTCCGGTCTGATGAGCTACGCGCGGCACCAGATGCCGCAGATTGGCCAGGCCGAGCCGGGGCTTTGGTATGCGCAGGCCTTCGGCGGACATGGCGTGGCGCCGACGACGTTCGCCGGTGAAGTCTTGGCTTCCGCGATTGCCGGAGGCGACGCCCGTTGGCGCGAGTTCGCCGATTACGGCCTGGTGTCGGCGATGAAGCCCGTTGGCTATGCCGCGGCGCAACTGAGTTACTGGTGGGCGGAATTCAGGGACGCCTGGAAGGACAGGATGGAAGGAAGTGGACGTGCGGACTGATGCGGCTCCCATCGATTGGAGCGACTTCGAAAAAGTATTGCTGTGTGCCGGTACCGTACTGCGCGTTGAGCCATTTCCGGAAGCGCGCAAGCCGGCGTGGAAACTGTGGGTAGATTTCGGCCCGCATGGGGTGAAGAAGACGAGCGCGCAAATCTCCGCGCTGTACCTTGCCGAAGAGCTGGTCGGCCGGCAGATCGTCGGCGTGATCAACTTTCCGCCGAAGCAGATCGGTCCGTTCGTGTCCGAATTCCTGCTGACCGGATTCCATACCGATGAGGGAGTGGTGGTCACCACGGTCGAGCGGCCGGTGCCGAATGGCGCACGAATGGCCTGATTGCGTTTCTTCCGTCGAAAAAAACGGCGCCAACGGCGCCGTTTTCCCGTAGCTTTGGGGTCGGATCAAAGCGATTCGAAAATCCCCGCCGCCCCCATGCCGGTGCCGATGCACATCGTCACCATGCCGTACTTCTGCTGACGGCGACGCAGGCCGTGCACGATGGTCGCGGTACGCACCGCTCCCGTTGCGCCGAGCGGATGGCCCAGCGCGATCGCACCGCCGAGCGGATTGACCTTGGACGGATCCAGCTCGCTGTCGCGGATCACCGCCAGCGCCTGCGCGGCGAAGGCTTCGTTGAGTTCGATCCAGTCCAGCTGGTCCCTGGTCAGTCCGGCCTGCTTGAGCGCCTTCGGGATCGCCGCGATCGGGCCGATGCCCATCACTTCCGGCCGCACGCCGGCCACCGAGAAGCTGACGAAGCGGGCCAGCGGCGTCAGGCCATAGTCCTTGATCGCCTGTTCGGAGGCCAGCAGCACCGCACCGGCGCCGTCGCTCATCTGCGAGCTGTTGCCGGCGGTGACGCTGCCGCCGAACTGCTGATTGCGGAACACCGTACGCAGCTTGGCCAGGCCTTCCAGCGTGGTGTCGGGGCGCGGCCCCTCGTCGGTGTCGACCAACTGCTTCTTAAGCCGGATCGCGTTGCCGACCAGGTCGGGCACGTGCGACAGGACTTCGTACGGGCTGATCTCCTGTTTGAACTCGCCGGCCTGGATCGCGGCGATGGCCTTCTGGTGCGAGGCGAGGGCGAACGCATCCTGCTCTTCCCGCGACACCTTCCATTCCTCCGCCACCTTCTCTGCGGTGATGCCCATGCCATAGGCGATGGCGATGTTCTCGTTCCTGGCGAACACCTCGGGCGATAACGCGACCTTGTTGCCCATCATCGGCACCATGCTCATCGACTCGGTGCCGCCGGCCAGCATCAGGTCCGCGTTGCCCAGACGGATCTGGTCGGCGGCCAGCGCAACCGCCTGCAGGCCGGACGAACAGAAGCGGTTGATGGTCTGCGCGGCGACGGTGTTGGGCAGGCCGGCCAGCAGCACGCCGATGCGCGCCACGTTCATGCCTTGCTCGCCTTCGGGCATGGCGCAGCCGATGATCGCGTCGTCGATGCGGCCGAGGTCGATGCCCGGGGCCTGCGCCACGACCGATCTCAACACATGCGCCAGCATGTCGTCGGGGCGGGTGTTGCGGAATACGCCTTTCGGGGCCTTGCCGACCGGGGTGCGGGTCGCGGCAACGATGTAGGCTTCTTGTACTTGCTTGCTCATGTCCGTGGGTCCTGTTCGTTGCTCAGTTGCGCAGCGGCTTGCCGGTCTTCAGCATGTGCTCGATGCGGGCCTGGGTCTTCGGCTGTTGCGCCAGTTCGACGAAATGCCTGCGTTCCAGTTTCAGCAGCCATTCCTCGTCGACCAGCGAACCGCGGTCGATCTCGCCGCCGCACAGCACGGTGGCGATCCGCGAGGCGATCTCGTAGTCGTACGGGCTGATGAAGCGGCCTTCCAGCATGTTCACCAGCAGCATCTTGAAGGTGGCGATGCCGACGTCGCCGGCGACCTGAATGCGCCGCGCCGGCAGCGGGGGGCGGTAGCCGGATTCGGCCAGCGCCAGCGCTTCCCGCTTGGCGATGTACAGCGTTTCGAAGGCATTGAAAGCGACCTTGTCGCCGGCGCGCAGCAGGCCCAGTTCCTTCGCCTCCATCGCGGAAGCCGACACCTTGGCCATCGCCACGGTCTCGAAGGTCTTCTTCAGTTCGGCGAACACGTCGCCGCCAGGGCCGGCCGCCTGCGAGGCGCGCACCGCCAGCTCCTTCAGGCCGCCACCGGCGGGCAGCAGGCCGACGCCAGCTTCGACCAAGCCGATGTAGCTTTCCAGATGGGCCACGGTCTTCGCGGAATGCATCTGGAATTCGCAACCGCCGCCCAGCGCCAGTCCGCGCACCGCCGCGACCACCGGCACCAGCGAATACTTGATGCGCTGGCTGGTCGCCTGGAAGTTGGCGACCATCGCTTCGAATTCGGCGAGTTTGCCGGCCTGCAACGCGCCCAGAGCGCCGGACAGATCGGCGCCGGCCGAGAACGGTTCCTTGTGCTGCCACAGCACCAGGCCCTTGAACTTGCGTTCGGCGATGCCGATGGCTTCCTGCAGGCCGTCGAGCACCGCGTCGGACACGGTGTTCATCTTGGTCTTGAACGAGACCACGCCGACGTCGTCGCCGTCGGTCCACAGGCGCACACCGTCGTTTTCGAACACGGTTTCGCCCTGGGGGAATACCTCACCCAGCAGCGGATCGGGAAAGCGCTGGCGCTGGTACACGGGCAGGGCGGAGCGCGGCAGCTTGACGTTCTTGGCAGGGCTGTAGCTGCCCTCGGCGGTGTGCACGCCATCGCGGCCGTCGAATACCCAGTTCGGCAGCGGTGCGCTGCTCATCGCCATGCCGGCGACGATATCGTCGGCGATCCACTGCGCGACCTGCTTCCAGCCGGCGGCCTGCCAGGTTTCGAACGGACCCAACGACCAGCCGTAGCCCCAGCGGATGGCCAGGTCGACGTCTCGCGCGGTATCGGCGATGTCGGCCAGGTGGTAGGCGCTATAGTGGAACAGGTCGCGGAACACCGCCCACAGGAACTGCGCCTGCGAGTGCTGGCTTTCGCGCAGCTTGGCGAACTTCTCCGCCGGATTCTTGATCTTCAGGATTTCCGTCACTTCCGGCGCGGCTGCGCGGTCGGCAGGGCGATAGTCCTGCTTTTCCAGATCGAGCACCCCGATGTCCTTGCCGACCTTGCGGAAGATGCCGGCACCGGTCTTCTGGCCCAGCGCACCCTTGGCGATCAGCGCTTCCAGCCACTTCGGCGACTTGAAGTAGGCATGCCATGGGTCGTCGGGCAGGGTGTCGGCCATGGTCTTGATGACGTGGGCCATGGTGTCCAGGCCGACCACGTCGGAAGTGCGGTAGGTCGCCGACTTCGGCCGGCCGATCAGCGGGCCGGTGACGGCATCGACCTCATCGAAACCCAGCTTGAACTCGCCGGTGTGGTGGGCGGTGGCGAGGATCGAGAACACGCCGATGCGGTTACCGATGAAGTTGGGGGTGTCCTTCGCGTAGACCACGCCCTTGCCGAGCTGGGTGGTCAGGAAGGTTTCCAGGCCCTCGAGCACGGCGGCATCGGTGCCGCGGGCCGGGATCAGTTCGGCCAGATGCATGTAGCGCGGCGGGTTGAAGAAGTGCACACCGCAGAACCGATGGCGAAGTTGTTCCGGAAGAACTTCCGCCAACTTGTTGATTCCCAAACCGGATGTATTGCTGGCCAAAACCGCATGATCGGCCACGAACGGAGCGATCTTCTTGTACAGGTCCTGCTTCCAGTCCATCCGTTCGGCAATGGCCTCGATGATCAGGTCGCAGCCTTTCAGCGCTTCCAGCCCGCTGTCGTAGTTGGCGGGGGCGATGGCCTCGGCCAGTGCCTTGCTGGCGAGCGGAGCGGGGCTGAGCTTGCCTAGGTTGGCAATGGCCTTCAGCACCACGCCGTCGGCCGGCCCTTCCTTCGCGGCCAGATCGAACAGCACGGTATCGACCCCCGCGTTGGTCAGGTGCGCGGCGATCTGCGCTCCCATCACGCCCGCGCCCAGTACCGCGGCCCGACGTACCAGTAATTTGTTAGACATGTCCTTCAACCCTTTGGTTATTCGTGAATATTTTGAATCAATGGACAGGCTTCAGCTGTTGAAGCCCGCCGCAGCGAAGCGGATCAGCTCGCGAGCCCCGCGCTCACGATGGGCGGTCTCGGTGACGCCTTCGGGTCGCTTGATCAGGCCGAAGTCGGCCATGGCGTAGGTCAGCGCGCCGCCGAGGAAATCCAGCCGCCAGTACAGCTCTTCCTTGCTCAGGCCCGGCAGGCAGGCACCGATGGCGCGACCGAAATCGCGCTGCACGTGGCCGTAGTGGTCGGACAGGAACTTGCGCAGGCCGTCGTTCTTTTCCGCATAGGCGCGGGCGATGACACGGACGAAGGCGCCGCCGCCGTGGCGGTCCTGGGCCATGGCCAGGGCAGGTTCGACGAAGGCGGCGAGGATCGGCTCCAGTTCGCCGGGGTGCCGTTCCTGCGCCAGCTTGAGCCGCGCCATGCGCTGCGCGCTCATTTCGTCCATGCGCCGGCGGAAGACTTCGTTGACCAGGTTTTCCTTGCTGCCGAAGTGGTAATTGACGGCGGCGATGTTCACATCGGCGCGGCTGGTCACCTGGCGCAGCGAGGTGCCGGCGAAGCCGTGCTGGGCGAACAACTCCTCGGCCGCACCGAGGATGCGGTCCTTGGTCGAGAAGTGGGTGCCGTTAGCCATGTCGCCCTCCGCCGCAAGGCAGTCATTCAAACGATTGTTTGATTGTGCGGCACGCCCTTGACGCGTGTCATGCTGCGAAGCAGCAAAACGTCTTCGTCCGCTTGGTTCCGGCGACCGGCTTCGGCTACAATTCGCCTACGCAGTTTCGCCTAAGCCCGCGTTTCGACGCGGGTTTTTTCATGCTAACCTCGGGCCGCAGCTTCCAGGAAAGGGAGTGCAAGCCCGCCCAACGGAGACACCCCATGGCGCTGGAGCGCACCCTGTCGATCGTCAAGCCCGATGCCGTCGCCAAGAACGTCATCGGCGAAATCTACGCCCGTTTCGAAAAGGCCGGCCTGAAGATCGTCGCGGCCAAGATGAAGCACCTGTCGCGCCGCGAAGCCGAAGGTTTCTACGCCGTGCATCGCGAGCGCCCGTTCTTCAACGCGCTGGTCGAGTTCATGATCTCCGGCCCGGTCGCCATCCAGGTGCTGGAAGGCGAGAACGCCGTGCTCAAGCATCGCGAGATCCTCGGCGCCACCAATCCGAAGGAAGCCGCGCCGGGCACGATCCGCGCCGACTTCGCCGACAGCATCGACGCCAATGCCGCGCACGGCTCGGATTCGGTGGAAAACGCGAACAACGAGATCGCGTACTTCTTCGCCGCGACGGAAGTCTTCTCGCGCTGAGTTGAAGTGACATGAGCAGCCACGGCGAACAACACGACTTTCCCCCGATTCCGCTGAAGCTGGCGGAAGGCGTGCGGAGCGTCGCCGCGGCTGCTGCTTCGGCCAAGCGGAATCTCCTCGACCTCGACCGCGAGGGCATGGAGAAATTCTTCGTCGAAACGCTGGGCGAACAGAAGTTCCGCGCCCACCAGGTGATGAAGTGGATCCACCACCGCTACGTCACCGACTTCGGGCAGATGACCGACCTGGGCAAGGGCCTGCGCGCCAAGCTGCAGGAACATGCCGAGGTCGTGGTGCCCAACGTCGTGTTCGACAAGCCTTCCGCCGACGGCACCCACAAGTGGCTGCTGGGCATGGGCGTGGACGGGAAAAACGCGGTGGAAACCGTGTACATCCCGGACAAGGGCCGCGGCACGCTGTGCGTTTCCTCGCAGGTCGGTTGCGGCTTGAACTGTTCGTTCTGTTCCACCGCGACGCAGGGCTTCAACCGCAACCTGAGCACCGCCGAAATCATCGGCCAGGTGTGGATCACCGCGCGCCATTTGGGCAACGTGCCGGCGCAGATCCGGCGCCTGACCAACGTGGTGATGATGGGCATGGGCGAGCCGCTGTTGAACTTCGACAACGTCGTTCGCGCGATGAACATCATGCGCGACGACCTCGGCTACGGCCTGGCCAGCAAGCGCGTGACGCTGTCGACGTCGGGCCTGGTGCCGATGATCGACCGGCTGTCCACCGAAACCGACGTGGCCCTGGCCATCTCGCTGCACGCGCCCAACGACGAGTTGCGCGGACAGCTGATTCCGCTCAACAAGAAGTACCCGGTGGCCGAACTGATGGCGTCCTGCGTGCGTTACCTGCGCGCAAACAAGAAGCGCGATTCGGTGACCTTCGAATACACCCTGATGAAGGGCGTCAACGACGGGCCCGAGCACGCGCGCCAGCTCGCGCAATTGATGCGGAAGTTCGACAACGCCGCGCAATTGAAGAATGCCGGCAAGGTCAACCTGATCCCGTTCAACCCGTTTCCCGGCACCGGCTACGAACGTTCGCCGGACGAAGACATCCGGGCCTTCCAGAAGCTGTTGCTGGATTCTGGCGTGCTGACCATGGTCCGGCGCACTCGTGGCGACGACATCGACGCCGCCTGCGGCCAATTGAAGGGGCAGGTGATGGACCGCACCCGCCGCCAGGCCGAGTTCAAGCGCAGGCTGCAGGAGCAGGGAGTGGGCGATGCGGCGGCATGAGGTGGTCTGGCTGGCCTTGCTCGCGGCCCTGGTGGGCACGGGCTGCTCGCGCCTGACCTTCGTCAAGCCGGACATGCAACGCAAGGGCTTCGACCAGGTCGCCCCCGAATACCACGTGCGCGAAGACAAGGCGGCCAAGCAGCGGCTGATGGCCAGCGAGCGGCTGGCCCTGGCCGGGCAGCGTTACAGCGTCGGCGATTACGCCGAGGCCGCCACCGAGGCGCGCAAGGTCCTGAAGGTCGATCCGGCCTCGGCCGACGCCTATACCTTGCTGGGCCTGGTGGCGGACGCACAGGGGCAGAAACAGCAGGCCGGCCAGCAATTCCGCAAGGCGGCCGAACTGGCTCCGGCCAAGGGCACCGTCCTCAACAATTACGGCGCCTGGCTGTGCGGAAATGGCCAGCCGGCGGAGGGCCTGGTGTGGATCGACCGCGCCTTGGGCGACCCGTCCTATCCCACGCCGGGCGCGGCGCTGGCCAATGCGGGCGGGTGCGCACGCAAGGCGGGACAGTACGAACGGGCCGAACGCGATTTGCGACGCGCGTTGCAATTGGACGAAAACAACCCCTACGCCTTGGCAGAAATGGCCGAAAGCGAGTACCGTAATGGCCGGTTTTTCGAGGCTCGTGCGTTCTGCGAGCGCCGTTTGGGGATTGCGCCCGCCGATCGACGGACGCTGGAACTTGCCGCGATGACCGAAGAGAAGCTCGGCGACATGGACGCCGCGAAGCGTTACCGACAGCGCCTGGAGACGGAGTTTTCCGGCGCGACACCAGCAGTTCCAGTTCCCGGGAATCGACCCTGATGGCGGAGCAGAGTTCGTTCGATGCCGGACAAGCGCGCGATGCGGGCGAACGCCTGCGCGCGGCGCGCGAATCGTCCGGTTTGAGCCTTGCCGAAGTCGGCACGCGGCTGCACATGCCGGTGCGCATCGTGCAGACGCTGGAAGCCGGCGACTGGCAGCAGTTGGGCGCGCCGGTGTTCGTGCGCGGGCAGCTGCGCAGCTACGCCAAGCTGGTGAAGGTCGACCTGGAACCGCTGCTGGACCAGGTACGCATGGCCCCGGTACAGCCGGTGCAACTGGTCAGTCGCAGCCATACCTCGCGCTTCCAGCGCCTCGCCGAAAGCGTCGGCCGTCGCGCGGTCTACGTGGTGATGACCGCCGCGCTGGCGATTCCGGTATGGCTGGCCACCCAGTCGCACTTCGGCAAGGATCCGGGCGCGACCGCATCGCTGGATGC
>DASRYD010000274.1:0-11005 GCA_035653955.1 Pseudoxanthomonas sp. | reverse complement strand
AGGTCGGCGACGACGCGCTCGCGCAGCGCGTTCCGGTCGGCGAAGCGTTCGTCGTTCAACGAATTGAAATACAGCTTCAGCGATTTCGATTCGATCAGGTTCGGCGAATCGCAGGGCACGCGCAGCGTCGCCGTGTCCACCTGCGGTTTGCCGCGCATGTCGAGCCAGGCCAGTTCGAAGGCCTGCCAGCGGTCGAAGCCGACGAACGGAAGCGTGGCCGGATCCAGGCCCAGCTCGCTTCGCGCGCCGGCGCGGGGGATCGGAAACAGCAGGCCGGCGTCGTAACGCGACGGGTAGGCGACCTCGCGGCCGAGGCTGGAATCTTGCGCGGAATTCATCCGCGAATTCTACGCCGTGCGGGAACGGGACCTGCCCGCTCCCGCACGCTGCGGTTCAGCGATTCACGGCCTGCATGCCCGCGCCCGGATAGCGCGTACCCGCCACGGCGCCGGGCGGGAACACCGCGTCGAGCGCGGCCAGTTCCGCCGCGTCCAGCTTCACGTCGAGCGCATCCAGGTTTTCGTCGAGATAGCGGATCCGCTTGGTGCCGGGAATCGGCACGATGTCCTCGCCCTGCGCCAGGACCCAGGCCAGGGCGAGCTGGCTGGCGCCGACGCCCTTGGCCTTCGCCAGCGCATCGACTTGCTCGACCAGGGCGAGGTTCCTGGCGAAATTCTCGCCCTGGAAACGCGGCGAGTGGCGGCGGTAGTCGTCGGCGTCGAAGTCGTCCGGACTCTTGATCGCACCGGTCAGGAAACCGCGGCCCAGCGGCGAATAGGCGACGAAGCCGATGCCGAGCTCGCGCAGGGTCGCCAGCACGCCGTTCTCCTCCTGGTCGCGCGACCATAGCGAGAACTCGCTCTGCACGGCGGTGATCGGGTGCACCGCATGGGCGCGGCGGATGGTTTCGGCCGAGGCCTCGGACAAGCCGAGGAACCGCACCTTGCCCTGTTCGACCAGCCGCGCCATCGCGCCGACGGTGTCCTCGATCGGCACCTGCGGGTCGACGCGGTGCTGGTAGTACAGATCGATGTGGTCGACGCCGAGGCGCTTCAGGCTGCCTTCGCAGGCGGCCTGCACGTATTCGGGACGACCGTCGACGCCGCGGGCCTGCGGATCGCCCGGATCGAGCTTGATGCCGAACTTGGTGGCGAGGAAGGCCTGGCCGCGGCGCGGGCCGGCGAGCGCCTTGCCGACCAGCACTTCGTTGGTATGCGGGCCATACATGTCGGCGGTATCGAGCAGGGTGACGCCGCGGTCCAGCGCGCGATGGATCACGGCGATCGATTCCGCGTCGTCGCCGCGGCCGCCGTAGAACGCGCTCATGCCCATGCAGCCGAGGCCGAGGGCGGAGACGGTAGGGCCGTTGCGGCCGAGTTTGCGGGTTTGCATGGGGCAAAGCTCCTGTTGATGGATCGGTGACGGTGTGTTCGGAAGTCCGGACCATGGCCGGTTGCTCAATGCAACGGCTTCCTTGGCCTGTTTGTGTCTCCGCACTCTCAGCCACGCGGCCGGATGTTGGTCCCGCCGGTGATCAAGCCGCGCGGGATTTCCGAGACCAGGAAATCGTGCGGGAAACCGAGTTCGACCGCGCTGGCGTCATCCAGCTTGCGCTGGCTGGCTTCGTCGAAGCGCACGTCGAACGCGCCCAGATTGTCCTCGAACTGGACCACGGTACGCGCGCCGACGATGGGGTTGGCGCCGCGCTGCAGCAGCCAGGCCAGCGCCACTTGCGCCGGACTGTGCCCCAGCGATTGCGCCACCTGCTTCACCGTTGCACCGATGGCCAGCGAACGCGCGTTGAAGATGTCATGCGAGTGCGCCACCGCGCTGCGCGCGCCGTCCGGCGTTGCCTGCACCGAAGTCGCGGCGGCCTTGTCCAGGTCGGCCTGGGTGTACTTGCCGGTCAGCACGCCCATCGCCAGCGGCGACCAGGCCACCACGCCCAGGCCCAGTTCGCCGGCCATCGGAATCAGGTCGCGCTCCACCGTGCGTTGCGCCAGCGAATATTCGATCTGCAACGCCACAAGCGGCGCCCAACCGCGCAGGTCGGCCAGGGTCTGCATGCGTGCCACCTGCCAGGCGGGGGTATCGGAAATGCCGGCGTAGACGATCTTGCCGCTGCGCACCAGGTCATCGAAGCCGCGCATCACTTCTTCGATCGGAGTCAGGCCATCCCAGATGTGCAGGTACAACAGGTCAAGGTAATCGGTACCCAGTCGCTTCAGGCTGGCTTCGACCGCGCGGACCATGCTCTTGCGATGGTTGCCGCCCGCGTTGGGATCGCCGGGGAACCAGGCGTTGAGCGTGTATTTGCTGGCGATGACCAGCCGGTCGCGCCGCTCGGCGACGAACTGGCCGAGCAGGGTTTCGGAACTGCCATTGGTGTAGACGTTGGCGGTATCGATGAAATTGCCGCCACGCTCGACATAGATGTCGAAAATCCGCCGCGCTTCCGCTTCGTCCGCGCCCCAGCCCCAATCCTTGCCGAAGGTCATCGTGCCGAGTGACAGCGGGCTGACGCGCAGGCCTGAGCGGCCGAGCAGGACATAGTCGGTGAGTGCCATAGGAGGAGTCTCCAGAAGGGGACGCCAGACTAAGCTTCGCGATTACGGCCATAAAGTGCCAAACTAAGAACGTTCAATGAAGTAAAACTTCATAATGTCAACGAAGCCGCTTCCCGCCTTGGCCGCCTTCGCCTGCGTCGCCCGCCACGCCAGCTTCACTCGCGCGGCAGCGGAATTGGGCGTCTCGCCCTCGGCTCTGTCGCAGACCCTGCGGGGGCTGGAAGCCGAACTGGGGGTGCGCTTGCTTCATCGCACCACCCGGCGTGTGGGCCTGACCGAACATGGAGAGCGCTTTCTGCACCAGTTGCGCCCCGCCCTGGCCCAGATCGATGCCGCGCTGGACGATCTGGATCGGATGCGCGACCACCCCGGCGGCCTGCTGCGCATCACCCTGGCGCGGATCGCGGCCGAACGCCTGGTGCTGCCGCGCATGCGCGCCTTCCATCGCCGCTACCCCGAGGTGCAGGTGGAACTGTCCATCGACCCGGCGCTGGTCGACTTGGTCGCGGCAGGCTTCGATGCCGGCATTCGCTTGGGCGAAAGCCTGGCCAAGGACATGGTGGCCCTGCCGATCAGTCCATGGCAGCGGCAAGTGATCGTGGGCACGCCGGACTACTTCGCCCGCCACCCGCCACCCGCCACCGCGCACGCCGCAGGAGCTGATCGACCACGACTGCATCCGTTACCGGCGCAGCAACGGGCGCTTGATGCCGTTCGAGTTCATCGAAGATGGCCGCGACTTCACCGTGGAAGTCACGGGCTCATTCATCGTCAACGGGGGCGAACTGGGCTACGCCTTGGCACTGCAGGGCTTGGGTCTGGCCCAGGTGTTCGAGTCAATGGCCGCGGCCGACGTGGCCGCCGGGCGGCTTCAGCGCGTGCTGGACGAATGGCAACAGCCCTTCGACGGTTTTTACATCTACTACCCGGCGCGCCAGCAACTGCCGCCGAAGCTGCGCGTGTTCGTCGATTTCCTGCGCGAACCGCTACTGGAAAACATCCCGCGCTAGTCGATCCGCATCACGCCCCGGCGCGGCGGCCACGTGCCCAGGGTTTCCGCGCTGAGCGGCGCGCCGAGCGCGGCCAGTTGCGCGCGCTGTTCGGGAATCGGCGTGCGCAGCATCGCGTCCTCGAACGTCGCAAGCTTGCGGAACGCCGGAAGCAACAGCACGCGTTCGATGTAGCCCGCGGTTTTCGGCCAGCGCGCGGCGTCGATGGCGTAACGGACGAAAGCGGCGTTGCGGAAGAAGCTGCCGAGAGCGATGTCGGCGATGCCGAAACCGCCGCACGCGAAACCGTCTGCGGGAAGCCGTGTTTCCAGGTAGTCCAGCGCGCGCGGCAGTTGCTCGTCGCGGGCGCGCTGCACCACCGCCTCGTCGACGGCTTCGCCGAACAGGAAACGCTTGACCCCCTTCTGGTAGAACATGCCCCAGATCACCGCGTCGCCGAGGTAGGAATCGGCGTATTCCTCCAGCCATCGCGCCTGCGCGCGCTGCCACAGGTCCGCCGGGTACAGCGCCGGCTCCGGATGGCGCTCCTCCAGGTATTGGCAGATCACCGAAGAATCGTTGAGCACGCGGTCGCCGTCGACCAGCACCGGAATGCGCCGCAGCGGGCTCAGCTCGCCGAAACGATCGTTGCCGACGAAGGGCGCGATCGGGTCGATGGTGTAGGCCAACCCTTTCGTTTCCAGCACGACCAATACCTTGCGCACGTAAGGCGACAGGTAGTTGCCGACGATGTGGTAAGTGGGCGCGGTCACGGCCTTCGATTCCCGTCGCGATCACCGATCAGTGGATCTTGATGGTGATCAGATAATACTTCCTGATCTTGTATTTCAGGCCGAGGGCGTGCGGGCTGACGCCGGACTGGACCACTTCGCAATACTGCGTCGAGCCGTCGCTTTTGGTGTAGGGCATGATGTAGGTGACGAGCGGCAGCTCCTTGCCCAATTCGACATCGGAAATCTCCCGGCCCGCCGTGAAGTCCTTCAAGGCGAACCCAAATTCTTCCGGCGCGACCGCCTTGCTGACGCTCTTGCTGAATCCGGGGAACTGGACTTCGATCTTGACTTCGGACGAAGGCAACCTTTGGGCGAAGGTATAGAAATCCAGTTCGCCGCCGCCGATCCTGAAGTATTCGCTCTCCGACGAGTCGAAGAACACCTCGCGGCTTTTCTGCGCACCATCCTGGTACTCGTAGAGGACGAGCTGGTAGTTCTTGCCCGACAGCGCCTCTCCCTTGAAGGTGGATCGGATGGCGCCGATCTCCTGGAAGTACAGAAGCCGGGTGAAATCGGCGCTTTCGCCGCCGAACTTCGAAGTCAGCACCACCCCCGACGGCTTGTCCGCCGCCTGGGAACCGCTTGCGACAAGCGCGGATATCGCCGCGAACACGAGTAGCGCCAGTTTCATCCGTTCCCCCGAAGGCCGTGGCAGGCCCGATTCCACCTGCCGGAATATTAGCCTGCCGGAGTCGGCAACGAACCTAGAACGCGTGGTCGAAGCCGACTTCGCCCTCCACGCCGACCTGGTAGGCGGATACGCGGCGTTCGAAGAAATTGGTCAGCTCCTGCACGTCCTGCAGGTCCATGAACGGGAACGGATTGCTCGCACCGAACTCGCGGGCGAAACCGAGTTGGGCCAGGCGCTGGTCGGCGCAGTATTCCAGGTACTGGCGCATGTCCTTCAGCGACAGCCCGGCGACGCCGCCGGACAGCGTGTCCTCGGCGAACGCATGCTCGCAATCCACCGCCTCGCGCAGCATCTGCGCGACCTGCGCAGCGAACCCGGCGTCGACCAGTTCCGGTTCTTCCTCGCGCGCGGTGCGGATCACCTCGAAGGCGAAGGCCATGTGGCAACTCTCATCGCGGAACACCCAGTTGGTGCCGCTGGCCAGCCCGTGCAGCAGGCCGCGCGAGCGCAGGTAGTACACGTAGGCGAACGCGCCGAAGAAGAACAGGCCCTCGATGCACGCGGCGAAGCAGACCAGGTTCAGCAGGAACTGGCGGCGCTGCTCGCGCGTCTCGATCCGATGCAGGCCGTTCACCGAATCCATCCATTTGAAGCAGAAGTCCGCCTTGCGCTTGATCGACGGGATGTTGTCGACCGCGGCGAAGGCCTTGGCGCGCTCGTTCGGGTCGGGCAGGTAGGTGTCGAGCAGGGTCAGGTAGAACTGCACGTGCAGCGCTTCCTCGTACAGCTGCCGCGACAGGTACATGCGCGCCTCGGGCGCGTTGACGTGGCGGTACAGGTTCAGCACCAGGTTGTTCGAGACGATCGAATCGCCGGTGGCGAAGAACGCGACCAGGCGTTCGATCAGGTGGCGCTCGGCCGGTCCGAACTTGTGCTTCAGGTCGTTGAGGTCCAGCGAGAAATCCACTTCCTCCACCGTCCAGGTGTTGCGGATGGCGTTGCGGTACATCTCGTAGAACTGCGGATAGCGCATCGGGCGCAGGGTCAGTTCGAAGCCGGGGTCGAGCAACAGCTGGCGGTTATGGGCGGACATGGGATTCCCGGTGGGCTTTGCGGTCCCTCCATTGCGGGAGGGCGGATGGATGAAGTCGGCGCGTCCATGCGCCGGGACGTCCTGTCCCGCGATCTCCGCATCCGGCGGAATGTCGTGCTCTAGCGCTCGTAGCGGTCGTGCACGTGCCGGCTGATGTAGGTGCTCAGCCCCTTGCCGGCCTGCGCCAGCCGCTTCATGCGGGCTACATGGGCGGCACCGGCGCTGGCTTGGCTGTACACGTAGACCCGCCCGGAGCCGCGGAACCTGACCAGGATCGCGTCCTTGCGCAGGCCGTAGGCCTCCACGCCGGAATCGCCGCTCAGGTTGAGGTACCGCCGCATCGTCGCTCCCGGCGCGCTTGCGCCTCATTGGCAGGCTTCGCAGGCCTCCGGGTTCTCGAGGGAGCAGGCGACGGCCTCGCTGGGCGTGTATTCCGGCCTGGCCGCCGCGGTGTTGCCCACCGTGGCCTTGGCGATCTTCGTCGCCGGACGCGAACGCAGGTAGTAGGTGGTCTTGACGCCCTGCTTCCACGCGTACATGTACATCGACGACATCGCGCCGATGCTGGGACTCTCCATGAAAAGATTCAGTGAGGCCGACTGGTCGATGAAGGCGCCGCGCTCGGCGGCCATGTCGATCAGCGAACGCATCGGGATTTCCCATGCGGTGCGGTAGACCTGGCGCAGCGGCGCCGGAATCTGCGCGAGGCCCTGGACCGAGCCTTCGGCCAGCTTGATCGCGTCGCGCATCTCCGGCGTCCACAGGCCGAGCTTCTTCAGCTCCTCGACCAGGTGGCGGTTGACCTGCAGGAAGTCGCCCGACAGCGTTTCGCGCTTGAACAGGTTGCTGACCTGCGGTTCCACGCATTCGTAACAGCCGGCGATCGAGGCGATGGTCGCGGTCGGGGCGATGGCGACCAGCAGCGAATTGCGCAGGCCGTGCTGCGCGATGCGTTCGCGCAAGGCGTCCCAGCGTTCGGCGTCGGCCGGCGCGACGTTCCACGCATCGAACTGCAGCTCGCCGCCGGCCGCGCGCGTATCGGCGAACGAGGGATGCCGGCCGCGTTCCTGCGCCAGCTCGCACGAGGTTTCCAGCGCGTGGAAATAGATCGTCTCGGCGATCTTCTTCGAAAGCGCGCGCGCGGCCTCGCCGTCGAACGGCAGGCGCAGCCTGAAGAACACGTCCTGCAGGCCCATGCAGCCCAGCCCGACCGGTCGCCAGCGCAGGTTGCCGCGGCGCGCGGATTCGATCGGGTAGAAGTTCAGGTCGATGACGCGGTCGAGCTGGCGCACCGCCAGGCGCACGGTTTCGGCCAACTGTTCGAAGTCGAACTCGCCATCGGCGTCGAAATGCCGCGCCAGGTTGATCGAACCGAGGTTGCACACCGCGGTTTCCTCGGACGAGGTGATCTCGAGGATCTCGGTGCACAGGTTGGACAGGTGGATGACGTTGCCGGCCTTCGCGGTCTGGTTGCTGGCCCGGTTGCACTTGTCCTTGAAGGTCATCCAGCCGTTGCCGGTCTGCGCCAGCGTGCGCATCATCCGCGCGTACAGTTCGCGCGCCTTGATCGACTTGACCGCCTTGCCCTGGGCCTCGGCCTGTTCGTAGGCGCGTTCGAACGCCTCGCCGTACAGGTCGGTGAACTCGGGCACGATGCGCGGATCGAACAGCGACCAGTCGCCGTCGGCCTCGACCCGGCGCATGAACAGGTCCGGCACCCAGTTGGCCAGGTTGAGATTGTGCGTGCGCCGCGCCTCGTCGCCGGTGTTGTCGCGCAGCTCGAGGAATTCCTCGACGTCGGCGTGCCACGGCTCGAGGTACACGCAGGCCGCGCCCTTGCGCTTGCCGCCCTGGTTGACCGCGGCGACCGACGAATCCAGCGTCTTCAGCCACGGCACGATGCCGTTGCTGTGGCCGTTGGTCGACCTGATCAACGAGCCACGCGAGCGCACCCGCGTGTAGCTGACGCCGATGCCGCCGCTGAACTTGGAGAGCTGGGCGATGTCGCCGTACTTCGCGTAGATCGACTCCAGCGAATCCTGCGGCGAGTCCAGCAGGAAGCACGACGACAGCTGTTCGTGGGTCGTGCCGCTGTTGAACAGGGTCGGCGACGACGGCAGGTATTCGAGGTTGGCCATGCGCCGGTACAGCGCCAGCGCTTCGGGCACGTCCTCGCTCAGCGCGCAGGCGATGCGCAGGAAGAATTGCTGCGGCGTCTCGATGGCCTTGCGCGTGTGCGGGTGGCGCAGCAGGTAGCGGTCGTACAGCGTGCGCAGGCCGAAGTAGTCGAAATGCCCGTCCAGTGCCGGATCCAGCGCGTCGTTGAGCTTGCGCGCGTTGGCCTGGACGAAACCGAGCAGGCGTTCGTTGATCAACCCGACCTCGTGGCCGCGCGCGACCGATTGCGAGAATGCGTGGATTTCCTGTCCCGCCACTTCCTTGGCGATCACGCCCGCCAGCAGGCGCGCGGCGAGGCGGCTGTATTCGGGCTCCTCCGCGGTCAGTAGCGCGGCGGTGCGGATCGACAGTTCGTCCAGCTCGCGCGTGCTGGCGCCGTCGTACAGGCCGGAGATGGTGCGAGTGGCCACGCGCATCGGATCGACCGCATGCAGGCCGTCGCAACAGCGCAGCACCGCGCGCACGATCTTGTTCAGGTCGACCAGCTCGCGCTGGCCGTTGCGCTTGGTCACGTGCATCGCCAGGTTGGCCGGCGGCGGGGTCAGCGCGAAGGCGTGGTTCGTCGACGCGGCGGCGGCTTCGTCGGCGACGAAGGTCTCTGTCTGGCTCATGTTCTCTCCATGCGGCGCACTGGCGGCCGTCCCTCGCAGGCCGTGGAGGGCCGTGGATGCGTCGCAGGATGGGAAAGCGGCGTCGCAGGAACCGAGATCGCGCAAAACGGCGCGGACGGCCTGCTTCGCCAGCCATCTCCCCCCGGAGATTCCGCGGCCGGCACCGCGCGGCGTGCTGCGCGCGGCTGTCGGCAGGTCTTCGGACTCGTGGACGCGGAAGCGCTGCTTCCTCCTAGCCCGTCGCTTCCCGAGGCCTTGCCTCAGTGCCAATGACGGGTTCGTTTCCACCTACCGCTGCGGGGCAGTGCCGGCATTCGACCGGCTTCCCTTTTGATCCGTTGGCTTGCGGGCCGCCGGAACCGACGGCCACAACATAGTGTGGAAACCGGAACCCGTCAACGCGAAATATTGTGAATGGCCGCAGGATGGTTTCGTATCGGGCGACGGCTGGGCCGGTAACTCGGCGGGCCGAACACCACCCACCAGCGCTTGCGCCAGGCGCGCGCCCGGCGCAGGTCGCGGAACATCCCGGACCAGGCATGGAAGGCGATCCTCACCGGGTTGTAGCTGCGCAACGGCTCGGTCAGTCCGTAGCGGATCGGCACGCCTGGCTTTTCCTCGCGCAAGGTGCCGAAGATGCGATCGAACACGATCAGCACGCCCCCGTAGTTGCAATCCAGATATTCCGGGTTGCTGGCGTGGTGCACGCGATGGTGCGCCGGCGTGTTGAACACGCATTCGATCGGACGCGGCAGTTTGCCGATCAGTTCGGTGTGCAGCCAGAACTGATAGGACAGGTTCAGCGCCAGCGTCGCCAGTACCAGCGGCGCCGGAAAGCCCAGCCACACTAACGGGGCGAAGAACACCGCCGCGGAGGTGATCTTGCCGGTCCACCCCAGGCGGTAGGCGGACGACAACGCGTACTGCTCGGGCGAGTGGTGCACGGCATGGTTCAGCCAGAACCAGCGCACGCGATGGTCGGCGCGGTGCATCCAGTAGTAGCAGAACTCCTGGCCGACGAAGAGCAGCATCCAGTGCCACCACCGGTCCATCGCGATGTCGGCGACGCGGAATCGTGCGACGCCGACCAGCAACAGGCCGACCACGCCCCCGCCGATCGTGCGATTGATCAGGATCCGTCCGAATGCGTCGCCCAGCGAGGTCCACCAGGCCTTCCAGTCGTAGCCCATGCCCTTGCGCATCCGCCACGCGCCCTCCGCCGCCGCCAGCAGCGGCAGGAGGATCGGCACGACGAGCAAACCGGGGCGGTCGGCGATGGCGGAAAGAGGCATGACGGCGGCTCCGCGACGACCTAGCGCTGGCGACGACCGGCGAAGCGCGAAGCGACCTGCTGCACCTCCTCGACCGTCAGCTTGCCGTCCTTGTTCGCGTCCAGCCGGTCGAAGGCCTTGGCCACGCGCGGCAGGCTGGCATCGGCCTCGGCGCGATCGATGTAGCCGTCCTGGTTGGCGTCGGCGGCGCGCAGCCGGTCTTTCGCCGAGTTGCGCATCTCGTCCATCGACAACCTGTCGTCGTTGTTGCCGTCGAGTTCGTCGAAGTGCTTGGCGATCGGCCTCAACGTTGCGGCTTCGACGCGGTCGATGTAACCGTCCCGATTGCCGTCGGCGGCCTTCCAGCGCGCCTGCAGCGCTTGCTGCTGTTCCGGTGTCGGTTGCGGCTGCTGTGCGGCGGCTTGCATGGCAACGCCGGACAGCAGCAACGCGGCGAGGATGGGCGGGATGCGGCGCATGGGATTCTCCTCGAAAGAGTTGATCTGGCAAAAGCGGGGCGCGCCTTCCGTGGCGCAGTCGCTTCGGTTCGCGGGGGAGGAAGCGGAAATCAGTCGCCGCGGCTCGGGCAGGCGATGATTTCGCCGCTGGCGTTCGTGCAGGTACCGGTGTGGGTGACCTGGCCGTCGCCGTAAGCGGTCGAGCCCTGGTACGAATTGCCGTTGGCGGTGGTCGCGCTGGTCTGGCGGCTGCCGGAGTAGGTGCCGTCGGCGTTCTTGGTGACGCCGCCGCTGCTGTCGAGGTTGCCGCCCGCGGCGGTGTCGACGCTGGTGCTGCCCTGACGGCCGGCGCTGCCGTCGGCGTTGCGATAGAAGCTGCCCTGCGACTGCGCGGTGCCGCCATTGGCGCCGAC
>DASRYD010000273.1:0-3748 GCA_035653955.1 Pseudoxanthomonas sp. | reverse complement strand
GTCGCGGCGCACCGAGGTCAGCGGCGGCCACAGCCGGGAGGCCAGCGGACTGTCGTCGTAGCCGACCACCGACAGCTTCCGTGGGATGTCGATGCCGGCGCGCAGGGCGACCCGGTAGACGCCGGCGGCCATTTCGTCGTTCTCGCAGAAGATCGCGGTCGGCCGCTGTTTCGCCGATAGCAGTTTTTCGGCCGCGGCGATGCCGGACTCGAAGGTGTAGCCGGCCTCGATCAATCGGTTCTTCGGCAGCTCGATGCCGCGCCTGCGCAGGCCTTCGACGAAGCCGTTGGTGCGTTCCACCGCGGAACGATAGCCGCGCGGGCCCGCGACCAGGGCGATGTCGCGGTGGCCGAGCGAAGTCAGGTAGTTGGCGACTTCGGCGGCGCCGTCGTGATCGTGGGTGATCAACATGCGTTCGGGCCGGTCCATCGCGACCGCGGCGATGCGCACGTAACGGCAGCCGATCCCGTCCAGCATCGCCGCCAGCGCAGGATCTTCGGACACGCGCGGTACCAGCATCACCCCGTGCAGCTTCTGCTGCTGGACGAAGCGGCGCACGCCCTCGATGTAGGACGGGTCGCGACTGTCGCAAGGGTGCACCACCAGCTCAAAGCCGGAATCGCGCAGGTGGTCGAGCGCGCCGTACTGCATGTCGACGATGAACTGCGCGGTCGGGTTGTCGTAGACCATGCCGATCAGGAACGACTTGCGGAACGCCAGCGCGCGCGCCATCGGGTCCGGTGCGTAACCGACCTCGCGCATCAGCGCTTCGACGCGCTCGCGCGTGTCCTTCCGGACCAGCGGCGAATGGTTGATGATCCGCGAGACGGTCTTCTTCGAGACCCCCGACAGGCGCGCGATGTCGTTGATCGTCGCGGCCTTCGTGGCCGGCGCGGGATCGGGGGTCGTGGGCTTCTTGCGTCCTGGCATGGTCGTCGCGTCGGCGGGCATGGCCGGATTCTAGGCCCTGTGGCCCACCGGGAGACAGTCCGGCGCGTCGCTCACGACTTCAGCAGCGCCGGCAGCCACAGCGACAGGTCCGGGAAGAACGCCACCACCAACAGCACGCCGAAGCCGGCCAGCCAGAACGGCCAGATTCCGCGCATGCTTTCGGCGATGCTGATCTTGCCGATCGCGGTGCCGACGAACAGCACGCTGCCCAGCGGCGGGCTGATCAGGCTCAACCCCCCCTTCAACACCAGGATCACGCCGAAGTGGATCGGGTCGATGCCGATGGCCTTGGCCAGCGGCAGGAAGATCGGCGTGCAGATCAGGATCATCGGCGCCAGGTCGAGGAAGGTGCCCAGCACCAGCAGCACCAGGATCATCAGCAACAGCATCAGGTTCCTGTCGCTGGTCAGGCTGGTCAGGAAATCGACCGACGCCGATGGCACCTGCAGGTAGGCCAGCAGCCAGCCGAACACCGCGGCGGCGGCGATCACCAGCAGGATCGCGCCGGCGCTGCGCGCCGCGTGGACCACGGTGTCGAGGAACTCCTTCCAGCGCAGTTGCCGGTACAGCAGGGTGGTCACCAGCAGTGCGTAGACCACGGCGATCGCCGCGCTCTCGACCGCGGTGAAGATACCCGCGCGGATGCCGACGAAGATCAGCGCGACCAGGCCCAGGCCCGGCAGCGCCGAGAACAGTCGCAGCAGCACCGTGCGAAAACCCGGGAACGCTTCCACCCCGTAGCCGCGGCGGCGCGCGACCAGGTAGCAGGTTGCCATCAGCACCACCGTCATCAGCAGCGCTGGCAGGATGCCGGCGGCGAACAGGTCGGCGATCGAGATGCCGCCGCCGGCCGCGGCCGAATACAGGATCAGGTTGTGCGATGGCGGCACCAGCAGCGCCACCAGCGCGGCCGTGATGCTGACGTTGACCGCGAAGTCGCGGTCGTAGCCGCGCTTGACCATCTGCGGGATCATCGTGCCGCCGACCGCGGACACGTCGGCCAGCGCCGAGCCGGACACGCCGCCGAAGAACAGCGACGAGAGGATGCTGACCTGGCCGAGGCCGCCGCGCATGCGCCCGACCAGCGACGAGGCCAGCGCGATCAGGCGTTCGGAGATGCCGCCGCGCATCATGATTTCGCCGGCGAAAATGAACAACGGGATCGCGATCAGCGACGCCGAACCGGTGCCGGCAGAGAACTGTTGCACCAGCACGATGCTCGGCTCGCCAAGGTACAGCAGCGTCGCCAACGATGCCGCCGCCAGAGCGAACGCCACCGGCACGCCGACCACCAGCAATGCCAGGAAGACCAGGAACAGGATCGTGACGGCCATGTCAGGCTTCCTCCGCAGCGGTGTGCGCGGGCGCGTCGTCGAGGCGGCCGAACTGGCCCAGGCCGAACAGCGCCATCAACGCGCCGCCGGCCGCGAGCGGCAGGTAGCTGATGCTCTGCGGCAATCGCGCGCCTGCGGCGGGGATGTGCAGGCCATCGAAGAACAGCACCGTGCTCCAGTAGGCGATGAATGCGCCGATGACCAGGATGGTCGCTGGTGTCATCGCGCGCATCGCGCGGCGTGGGCCGGGTCGCAGCGCATCGGCCAACAGCGAGAAGTTGAAGTGACGGCGCGTGTGCACGCCGGCGGCGGCGCCCAGGCTCATCGCCGTGCTCAGCAGCAGCAAGGTGACCGGCTCGGTCCAACTGGGCGAATCGTTGAGGACGTAGCGGGCGATCACCTGCCAGCCCTGCACCAGCACCAGGCCGATCAGTGCGGTCGCGGCGACGGCGATGGTGGCGCCGGCGATGCGATCGATGCCTCTCTGCAGCCGGGAAGGGTTCGTGTCCGTGCTCATGCGGTCTCCACTCAGGCCAGCGCGCGGACGCGCTTGAACAACGCCTCGATCTCGGGGTTGCGGTGGTATTCGTCCAGCAGCGGCTGCGCGGCGCGGCGGAACGCGGGCAGGTCGGCCTCGTTGAACTTCACTCCGGCATCGAGCACCGCCTTGCGGGCGACGGCCTCGGATTCGTCCCAGGCCTTGCGCATCACCGCGACCGACCGGCGCGCGGTTTCCACGACCAGCTCGCGCTCGCGCGGAGCCAGTGCGTCGAAGCTGCGCCGCGACATCAGCAGCACGTCGGGCGCGTAGGAATGCTCGGTTTCCGACCAGTAGTGCGCGGCCTCGAAATGGCGGCTGGACTGGAAGCTGCGCAGGTTGTTTTCGGCGCCGTCGATCATGTGCGTTTCCATGCCGCTGAACACCTCGCCCAGCGACAACGGGGTCGGGTTGGCGTCGAACAGGCGCAGCATGCGGATGAAGATGTCGGACACCGGCACCCGGATCTTCATGCCGTGCAGATCCGCGGGGCGGACGATCGGGTGCTTGTTGTTGTAGAAGCAGCGCGCGCTGGAATCGTAGATCGCCAGGCCGACCAGGCCGCGCCGCTCGAAGCCGCGCAGCACCGCGTCGCCGACGCCTTCGTCCATCGCCCGGCGCATGTGCTGCAGCGAGTCGAAGACGTAAGGCAGGCACAAGGCCTGGGTCAGCGGGAAAGCGTTGTTCAGCGCGCCGGAATACACGCGGGTGATGTCGATGGCGCCGAAGCGGGCCATGTCGATGGCCTCGGATTCGCGCCCGAGCTGGCCGGAATGGTAGAGCTTGATGCCCAGCGCGCCGCCGGTTTCGCGCTCGAGCTGTTCGCCGATCCAGCGCACCGCCTCGACCGTGGGATAGTCCTTCACGTGCACGTCGCTGGCGGTCAGCAGGCGCGCGCCGTTCGCGGGCTGGCCGCCGCGCAGGC
>DASRYD010000272.1:0-1851 GCA_035653955.1 Pseudoxanthomonas sp. | reverse complement strand
ACTGGCCCGCGCGCCGATGGACGCCCAAGCGCGATGCGCGAGGGCCGGGCATGACCCGCTTCCTGCTCGCCGTGCTGGTGCTGGCCAGCGTGGCCACCGCGATCGGGGTGGTCTACGCGCGCCATCGCCATCGCGTGTTGTTCGTCGAGCTGTCGAAGCTGGAGCGGCAGCGCGACGAGCTGAACATCGAATTCGGCCGTTTGCAGCTGGAGCAGGCGACCGTGGCCGAAAGCACACGCATCGAACAGGTCGCCACCACGCGGCTGGGCATGAAGTTCCCCGAAGCGGGCGACGTGGTGGTGGTGCGGCCATGAAACTCGCCGACATCAAGGCGCTGTTCGACCGGAAAAACCGCGAACGCAACGCGCCGTCGCGCAATCGCAACCGCGCCCGCTTCAACCTGCGGGGCCGCCTGGCCCTGGTCGGGGGTACCCTGGCGCTGTGCTCGATCAGCCTGATCGGCCGTGCCGCCTACGTGCAGCTGGTCAACGAGGACTTCTACCAGAAGGAAGGCGACGCGCGCTTCGTCCGCGAGCTGGAGATCCCGGTGTCGCGCGGCATGATCACCGACCGCAACGGCGAGCCGGTGGCGGTGTCGTCGCCGGTCGAATCGGTGTGGTGCGACCCGAAGGAACTGATGGAGAAGGCGCCAGACCGTTTGCCGGAGCTGGCGCGCGCGCTGCAACTGCCCACGGATGCGCTGACCCGCAAGGTCAGCCAGAAGGCCGACAAGGAATTCATGTACCTCAAGCGCCGGATCAATCCGGACGAGGCGCGGCGCATCGTCGCGCTGGGCATTCCAGGCGTGTATTCCAAGCGCGAGTTCCGTCGCTTCTACCCGCAGGGCGAAGCGATGGCCCACGTGCTGGGTTTCACCAACATCGACGACCAGGGCCAGGAAGGGCTGGAGCTGGCCTTCAACGACTGGCTGCGCGGCACGCCGGGCCTGAAGAAGGTGATTCGCGACCGCCGCGGCCGCATCGTCGAGAACATCGACCTGCTCAAGCCCGCGCAACCGGGCAAGGACCTGACCCTCAGCATCGACCGCCGCATCCAGTACCTGACCTACAAGGAACTGAAGCAGCGCCTGTGGGAGACCGGGGCCAGCAGCGGCTCGGCGGTGGTGCTGGACATCGCCACCGGCGAAGTGCTGGCGATGGCCAACCTGCCCACGTTCAACCCCAATGCGCAGTCGCTGGGCAAGAACGACGCGCACCGCAACCGCGCGATCACCGACGTGTTCGAACCCGGCTCGACCATGAAGCCCATCACCGTGGCGGCCGGCCTGACCGCGGGGGTGATCACGCCGGCCACCAGGTTCGATCTCTCGCCGGGCCGCATGGCGCTGGACCGCCGCTATACGATCAGCGACACGCACAACTACGGCGTGCAGGACGTCACCGGCATCATCCGCAAGAGTTCGAACATCGGCGCGGCGAAGATCGCAGCGCGGATACCGAACCAGACCTTCTACGATTTCGTGCACGGCTTCGGCTACGGCAAGAAGCCGGGCAGCGGCTTCCCCGGCGAATCGGCCGGCGCCGTGTTGCCGCCGCCGCGCTGGTACGGCACGACCAAGGCGACGATGGCCTACGGCTACGGCCTCAACGCCACGCCGCTGCAGATCGCCCGCGCCTACGCGGCGTTGGCCAACGGCGGACGCCTGATCACCCCGACCTTCGTCAAGGGCCGCAGCAACGAGACCGAACCGGCCGAAGCCGAACAGGTGCTCGACCCGGCCATCGCCCACGAAGTGATGAAGATGATGCAGACGGTGACCGAGACCGGCGGCACCGCGACGCAGGCGGCGATCCTGGGCTACCACGTGGCCGGCAAGACCGGCACGTCGCG
>DASRYD010000271.1:0-2185 GCA_035653955.1 Pseudoxanthomonas sp. | reverse complement strand
GGTTTTCCACCCGCATGCGGGCCCAGTTGGTGGCGAACGCGAACAGTGTCGTCAGGCAGAAGCCCAACAACACGAACGAGACGATGATGCGGCTGCGCAGGCGCCGCCGATAAGGCGTGCGCCGGCGCTCCCCCTTGCTTGCCACAGAATCAGGCTTCCGGCGTAGCGATGCGGTATCCGATGCCATGGCGGGTCTGGATCATCGGCACTTCAAAGGGCTTGTCCACCACGGCGCGCAGGCCATGGATGTGCACGCGCAGCGAATCGGAGTCCGGCAGCTCTTCGCCCCAGACACGGGTTTCCAGTTCCTGCCGGGTGACCACGGCCGGGGCCGCTTCCATCAACGCCTGCAGGATCTTCAGTGCGGTCGGGTTGAGCTGCAGCAGCTTGCCCTGGCGGCGCACTTCCAGCGTGTCCAGGTTGTATTCCAGCTCGCCGACTTCCAGCACGCGGGTCTGCGGCGCCTTGCCGCGGCGCGACAGCGCGTTGAGCCGCACTTCGACTTCCTGCAGCGCGAACGGCTTGACCAGGTAGTCGTCCGCACCGGAATCGAAACCGGCCAGCTTGTTGTCCAGGGTGTCGCGGGCGGTCAGCATCAGGATCGGGGTCTGCTTGCGCGCTTCGTTGCGCAGCTTGCGCGAGACCTCCAGTCCGTCCATGCCCGGCAGGTTCAGGTCCAGCACGATGGCGTCGAACTCGTGGACCACCGCCAGGTGCAGTCCGGTGACGCCGTCGGCGGCGAAATCGACCGTATGGCCGTGGTCTTCCAGGTAATCGCCGAGGTTGGCGGCGATGTCGCTGTTGTCTTCGATGACGAGGATGCGCATGGGCAGGCTCCTGTAGGCGTGGCACGTATCGACCGCGGCCAGCGGTGCGGGTTCCCTCGGTTTAACAATCGCAACTTAACAAATTCCGCCATGCTTCCGCATGAAGCCAGGCGCGGCGACAAAAAAAGCCCGGGCAGTCGTCCTGCCCGGGCCAAGAACAACCCCGATTTACCGTAATCCTGTGCATCCAGTCGCACTGACGGGGCGTGCAGGAATCGCGGTCCGGACAGCCTAGCGACCGGTCGATTAAACCAATGTTAAAAATTTCGTTAAGGATTGGTGCGCAACACGCGCCGGAAACGTAACACTTTGATTTTATTGAAGAGAGACAACGCGACCCGCGATGTGGTCGATGATCGCCTCGGCGATGCCCCGCCCGGTCGCCTGCTCGATGCCCTCCAGCCCCGGCGTCGAATTGACTTCCAACACCAGCGGCCCGCGCTGCGAGACGATCAGGTCGACGCCGGCGATTTCCAGCCCCAGCACCTGCGCCGCGCGCACTGCGGTGGCGGCTTCCTCGGCACTGGCTTCGGCGACCTCGGCGCTGCCGCCGCGATGCAGGTTGGAACGGAAGTCGCCTTCGGGCGCCTGTCGGCGCATGCAGGCCACCACGCGATCGCCGACCACGAAGCAGCGCAGGTCGGCGCCCTGCGCTTCGCCGATGAATTCCTGCACGACGAAATTGGCGTACAAGCCGCGCAAAGCCTCGACCACGCTGCGCGAGGCCGAAAGCTTCTCGGTGAGCATCACGCCGGCGCCCTGCGTGCCTTCGGTCAACTTGATCACGTGCGGCGGCGGGCCGAGCATCGACAACAGGTCGGCGGTGTCGTCGGGGTTGTCGCCGAACACCGTCGCCGGCAGGCCGATGCCCTGGGCGGCCAGCAACTGGTGCGCGCGCAGCTTGTCGCGCGCGCGCAGGATGGCGTCGGACGGGTTGGGACTGAAGCTGCCCATCAGCTCGAACTGACGCAGCACCGCGGTGCCGTAGCGGGTAACCGAAGCACCGATCCGCGGCAGCACCGCGTCGTATCCGGATACCGGCCTGCCCTTGTAGTGCATGCCGAAACCGTCGCAGGCGATGCGCATGTAGCAACGCAGCGGGTCCAGCACGCGCACGCTGTGCCCGCGCCCGCGCGCCGCTTCGACCAGCCGGCGGGTCGAGTACAACTGGCTGTTGCGGGAAAGGATGGCGAATTTCATTCGGAAAGCCCAGGAAGGTTCGGCATCGAGCAAGCGTAACTCCAGATCTTGCCGTTGTTGTTGCAGTCGCTGCTTTTGCCGTTCCAGCCCCGTCCGCAACGGCGGAGACGGTGGGCAAATCCCGCAGGGGCGGCGCACAGGGATGTGCGCCGTTTCCG
>DASRYD010000270.1:0-1694 GCA_035653955.1 Pseudoxanthomonas sp. | reverse complement strand
AGGCCGCTCCCACGTGTGAGGTTCTCCGGCGTCGCTCAGGCCGCACCGAGGCGTTGCAGCAAGGCCATCGCCGCCGCCGGATTGCGTTCCTTGGCGCTGGCGATGAAGAACACGAACACCTCGCGCGCTCGCCGTGGCGCTGACGGGCCAAGATGCGGCAATTCCGCTGGATCGCCTCCGTCGCGCCATTCGCGGATACGCCGCGCCCACGCATCGAGTTCTTCGGCCGGATAGCCGCTGGCGACGCCCGCGCGCGAACGCATCAGCCGCGCATAGACGAAATCGGCGGTCAGGTCGGCGAACGAGGGATGCTCTTCCGAATCGGTGAATACCGTCGCCATGCCGTGCGCGCGGGCGAGGGCGAGGAACTCCGCGCCGACGAAAGCGGGGTCGCGGACGTCCAGCACGTGGCGCAACGCGCGGCCTTCGACGGCCGCAGGCAACAACGCGAGGAACGCGGCGAAGTCGTCGCGGTCGATGCGCACGCCGGCGTCGAATTGCCAGACGATGGGTCCGAGGCGGTCGCCGAGCGAGGCGATGCCGCCGAGGAAGTCGTCGACCTGCGGCCCGGTCTTAGCCAGCGTCCGCGATTGCATGATCCGCATCGGCGCCTTGGCCGAGAACAGGAAACCCTCGGGCGTTTCGTCGCGCCACTTGGCGTAGGTCGCCGGTTTCTGCGCGCCGTAATAGGTGCCGTTGATCTCGATGGCGGTGACGTGGCGGCTGGCGTATTCCAGTTCGCGCCTCTGCACCAGGCCCTTCGGGTAGAAATTGTCCCGCCAGGGTGCATAAACCCAGCCGCCGATGCCGACGCGGACGGCGGATGCCGCGGCAGGCGTGGAGGTGAACAGGTCGTCGTTGTTCATGCGCTCATCGTGGCATGGATGGGATGCTCTGTCGCGAGCCCCCGATTGGAATCGGCCCGGCGTGCCCGCATTGTTCCGCAACCCCAAAAAAGATCCGCCCCCCATGTCCCGAGTCGTCGCCTCGCTGGCGCTGCTATGGCTGGCCGCTTTCCCCGCATTCGCAGACGAAACCTGCGAGCGCCGCACCGAATTGCCGCCCACGGTGAATTTCCGCGTCGACAACGATCTGTTCGGCGGCCAGGACCAGGGCTACAGCAACGGCGTGCAGTTGACCCTGGTGTCGCCGAACCTGGCCGATTACACCCACGACCCCTGCCTGCCGCGTCTGGCGCGGCTGGTCAACCGTTACCTCGGCGCGATCCAGCCCAGCGGTTTCGAGCAGCAGAACATGGTGGTGACCTTCGCTCACGCGATCTTCACCCCGACCGACTTCAGTCGCAGCGACCTGATCGAGGACGACCGGCCCTACGTCGGCGGCTTCCTGGTCGGGCTGGGCTACAACGCGCGCAATGGCGACCAACTGCAGACCACGCAACTGCGAGTGGGCATGATCGGTCCGTCGGCACGCGGCGAAGAGGTGCAGAACGGCGTCCACCGGATCATCGGCGCGGACCGCTTCAAGGGCTGGGACAACCAGTTGCACGACGAACCGGTGTTCATGCTGCAGCACGAGCGCATGCGCCGTTTCGGCGGCAGCGAAGGCGCCTGGGGCTGGGATGCGATCTCGCACTACGGCGGCGCGGTCGGCACCCTGGCCACCTTCGCCAATGCCGGCGCGGAAGTGCGCTTCGGCTTGCGCCTGCCCGACGATTTCGGCAGCACGCCGCT
>DASRYD010000269.1:0-5675 GCA_035653955.1 Pseudoxanthomonas sp. | reverse complement strand
GGCGTTGCTGCGCGAGAACGGACCCAACGCCTGCACCGGCAGGCCGACCGCCTTGGCCGCCGGCGCCAGCGTGGTGGGGTTCTGGTTGATCTGGTCGACCAGACGGCCGGCGAGGTCGTTGAAGGCGCGTTCGCGCGCGCTGGCGGTCAATTCGCGCTCCAGGTCGGCGCGGACTTCCTCGAAGGGCTTGCCCTGGCCGGGCTTGATCTCGCGCAGTTGGATCACGTGCCAGCCGAACTCGGACTTGACCGGCTCGCTGACCGTGCCGCTCTGCAGGGCGAACACCGCGTCCTCGAACGGCTTGACCATCGCGCCGTTGCGCTCGATCCAGCCCAGGTCGCCGCCACCGGCCTTGGAGCCGGTGTCGTCGGAATTGGCCTTGGCCAGCGCGGCGAAATCCGCGCCCGGCGCACGCGCCTGCGCGACCAGCGCCTTGGCCTTGTCTTCGGCCGCCTTCTGCCTGGCCGGGTCGGCGTTGGCCGGCACCGCGATCAGGATGTGCGAAACCAGGCGCTGTTCCGGGCTGACGAAGCGGGCCTTCTCCTCGTCGTAGCGCTTGCGCAGCGCGGCTTCGTCCGGCGCGGCCACCGGCAGCTGGCTGCCGTCGACATCGACGTACTCGATGCTGACCTGTTCGGGCTGGCGGAAGTCGCGGGCATGGCTGTCGTACCACTGCTTGATCTGCGCCTCGTCGACCGGTGCGGTATCGGGCGCCGGTTGCGGCAGGCCGGCGATCACCACGTCGCGGGTTTCGCCACTGAGCTTCAGCACGCGCTCGGTTTCGCCGGCGGTGGCGAAGGCCGATTCGCCGATGCCGGCCAGCACCACGGACTGCAGCAGGCTTTCGCGCACCAGCTGGTCGAACTGCTTCGGCGACCGCGGCGGGTTCATCGTCTGCAGCGCCATCAGGTAGGCGTTCTTGTCGAACTTGCCGTTGGCGTCCTGGAAGCCGGGGATCTTCTCGATCTCCGCGCGCACCGCCGCGTCGCTGACCACGACGCCGCCACGGCCGGCGGCGAGCTGCAGCACGCGCTCGTCGATCATCTGTTCCAGCACCTTGCGCTTGTTGTCGACGCTCTCGAACGCGCGCGCGTCGAAACGCTCGCCCTGGGCCTGGCTCTGCTGGCGGCGGACCAGGTCGAAACGCTCGCGGAACTGGTCCACGCCGATCTCATCGTGCTGCCACAGTAGCGATACCGGCCACCACGAAGGCGCCGAACTCCACCAGCTCGGCGGCGCCTGGATCTTCGCCGCGTAGTTGTCGCTGCCGCCGGTGAAATACTGCTCGACGCCGAAGAAGGCGAACGGGATGATCAGCAGGCCGAGGATCAGCGTGGCGATCCAGCCGGAGGTCTTGTCGCGGAGTTTCTGCAGCATGGGGCGTCGTCTTGCCTGATTGCGTGAGCCGCGCAGTTTACCGTGCCAGCGGGGCTGAACGGGCAACATGGCCCCAACGGCCGCTCCCCGAGCCCGTAGTCGAACGGTCCACCCTTTCCCTTCCGTTCCGGCGCCTGGCCTGCCGAGCCAGGCCTGGCGGACCGATCACAGATCGAAGGCGAGCAGGTCCAGCCCGGTCGCGGCGCGCACGACGCGCCGGTACAGCAGGTTGCCATTGGCCGCATTGGTCAGCACGACCAACGCGCGGCGGCGCCTGGCATCGCCCAAGGCGAAGGTCTTGAAGATGCCGCCATTGCTGCCCGAGTGGTAGAACACCGGCCCCCGCACGGCGTTTTCCAGGTTCCAGCCCAGTCCCTTGTCGGTCCAGCGCCCGGGCACGTCGATCTGCCGGCTGAGCATGGCGCTGCGCGTCGCCGCCCGCAGTTCCCACGACGCCGGATCCGCATGGACCATCAGGGCCATGAAGCGCGCGTAATCCCGCACGGTGCAGCGCAGGCTGGCCGCGGCGTTGGCCAGTATGTCGCTGGGCCAGTTGGCCACGCCCGCCGGCGCACGGGCTTGTACCTGCGGCAAGGCACGCTCGGCATCGGCGTAGCGCCAGGTCGGCAATGGCTTATTCCATTGCGCTGCGATCGGCAGCGCCGCATCGAACGCCTCGCGCAGCATCTGCGGCGGCATGTCGGGATGATCGTCGTCGGGAGCGCGGTGGCCGTACACCGAGCGCGCCGCCAGTTCGGCATTCCAGGCGTAACTGCTGTCGCGCATGCCTGCGGGTCCGAACAGCATGCGCTGCATCGTCTGGTCCAGGCTTTCGCCGGTGACCGCCTCCACCGCCAATTGCAGCCAGACGAAAGCCTCGCCGGAATAATCGATGCGCGTGCCCGGCGCCACCGCCGGCACCAGTTTTTCGTTCGCCGGATCCTTGCGCCAGTCGGGCAAGCCCGTCGAGTGGCGCAACACGTCGCGCACGGTGATCCGGTCGATCCACGGATGCTCGACCAGGTAATCCGGCCGCCGATACGCCACCAGCGGCTGGTCCAGCGCCAGCTCGCCGCGATCGACCAGTTGCAGCACCACGTAGGCGAACACCGGCTTGCTGAGCGAAGCGGCTTCGAACAGGGTGTCTTCCCCGACCGGCGTGCCGCGCCCGGCATTCGCCATGCCGAAGCCGCGAGACCACGCCAGCCTGCCTTGCTCGACCACCGCGATGCCGATGCCCGGCACGCCCAGTGCCTGCATCTGCCGTGGCAGGTCCTGCAGGAATTGGGGCGAAGGAATCCAGTCCGCGTCGTCCGCGCATCGTGGCGCGGCGGACAATCGCCCCGCCCCTGCGGCAAGTGCGGCGAATCCGGCCGAGGCGGCCAGCCACCGGCGCCGGCTCAACGATAACGGCATCATCTTGTCCATGCCGCATTGGAACGCCTGCGGCAGGGTCCATCAAGGGCGGCGCGCATGAAAAAAGCGGGCCGAAGCCCGCTTTTTCGTCGCTCCGACGAAGATTGCGGCTTACGCCGTCTCACCTTCCTCGACGGCCTTCATCGACAGGCGGATGCGGCCCTGCTTGTCGACTTCCAGCACCTTGACCTTGACCACGTCGCCTTCCTTCAGCTTGTCGCCGACCTTCTCCACGCGCTCGTTGGAGATCTGCGAGACGTGGACCAGGCCATCCTTGCCCGGCAGGATGGTGACGAATGCGCCGAAGTCCATGATCTTGGCGACCTTGCCTTCGTAGATGCGGCCCGGTTCGACGTCGCTGGTGATCTGCTCGATGCGGGCCTTGGCGGCCTGCGCGGCCGCGGCGTTCACCGAGGCGATGACGATGGTGCCGTCGTCCTGGATGTCGATCTGGGTGCCGGTTTCCTTGGTGATGCCCTGGATGGTGGCGCCGCCCTTGCCGATCACTTCGCGGATCTTGTCCGGATGGATCTTGATGGTCAGCAGGCGCGGGGCGTACTCGGACAGCTCGGCGCGCGGCGTGGTCAGGGCCTTGGACATTTCGCCGAGGATGTGCAGGCGGCCGGCGCGGGCCTGGGCCAGCGCGACCTTCATGATTTCCTCGGTGATGCCGTCGATCTTGATGTCCATCTGCAGGGCGGAAATGCCCTCGGCTGAACCGGCCACCTTGAAGTCCATGTCGCCCAGGTGATCTTCGTCGCCCAGGATGTCGCTCAGCACGACGAAACGGTCGCCTTCCTTCACCAGCCCCATCGCGATGCCCGCGACCGGCGCCTTGACCGGCACGCCGGCGTCCATCAGCGCCAGCGAGCTGCCGCAGACCGAGGCCATCGACGAGGAACCGTTCGATTCGGTGATTTCCGACACCACGCGGATGGTGTACGGGAACTCTTCCAGCGTCGGCATCACAGCCAGCACGCCGCGCTTGGCCAGGCGGCCGTGGCCGATTTCACGACGCTTCGGCGCGCCGAAGCGGCCGCACTCGCCCACCGAGAACGGCGGGAAATTGTAATGGAACAGGAAGTTGTCCTTGTACTCGCCGGCGATGGCGTCGATGATCTGGCCGTCGCGGGCGGTGCCCAGCGTGGTGACCACGATGGCCTGGGTTTCGCCTCGGGTAAACAGCGCAGAACCGTGGGTGCGCGGCAGGATGCCGGCCTTCACCGCGATCGGGCGCACGGTGTCCAGCGCGCGGCCGTCGATGCGGACCTTGGTGTCGAGCACCGAGTCGCGCATGGTGCGGTATTCGAGTTCGCCGAATTCCTTCGACAGCTCGGCCTTGTCCCAACCTTCGCTTTCGACGCGGCCGGCCAGTTGCTCGGTCACGTCCTTCTTGATCGCGGCGATGGCGTCGCGGCGCTGCAGCTTGTCGTGGATCTTGAACGCATCGGCCAGTTGGCCGCCGACGGCTTCCTTCAGCGCGGCGATCAGCGCTTCGTTCTTGGCCGGGGCGGCCCACGACGACGGCTTGGTGCCGGCTTCGACGGTCAGCTCGTTGATCGCGTTGATCACCTTCTGCATTTCGCGGTGGCCGAAGGTGACCGCGCCCAGCATCACTTCTTCCGACAGCAGCGCGGCTTCGGATTCGACCATCAGCACGGCGTTGGCGGTACCGGCGACGACCAGCTCAAGCTGCGATTCCTTCAGTTCGCTGACGGTCGGGTTGAGGATGTACTGGCCATCCTTGTAGCCAACCTTGGCCGCGCCGATCGGACCCTGGAACGGGGTGCCGGCCAGCGCCAGCGCCGCCGAGGCGCCGATCAGCGCCGGGATGTCGCCGTCCACTTCCGGATTCAGCGAGATCACCTGGGCGATGATCTGCACTTCGTTCTTGTAGTCCTCGGGGAACAGCGGGCGGATCGGGCGGTCGATCAGGCGCGAGATCAGCGTTTCCTTCTCGGTCGGACGGCCCTCGCGCTTGAAGAAGCCGCCGGGAATGCGGCCGCCGGCGTAGAACTTCTCCACGTAGTCGACGGTCAGCGGGAAGAAGTCCTGGCCTTCGCGCGCGCTCTTGGCGGCGACGGCGGAGACCAGCAGTACGGTGTCGTCGACGTTGACGATGACGGCGCCGCTGGCCTGACGGGCGATTTCGCCGGTCTCTAGGGTCACGGTGTGCTTGCCGTACTGGAAGGTTTTGGTGATCTTTGCCACGAGGGTTCCTTGGAATGCTTTATCGGTTGAACCGGCACGGCCCTTGCCGTGCGCGGGTGCAGCGGTGGAGCGGATTTTTCGGAGCGGAAAAACAAACCGCGGCGCATCGCTGCGCCGCGGTGGGTGTTCGGATTAACGACGCAGGCCGAGTTTTTCGATCAGGGCCTTGTAGCGCTCGCCGTCCTTGCGCTTGAGGTAGTCGAGCAGGCTGCGGCGGCGGTTGACCAGTTGCAACAGGCCGCGACGGCTGTGGTGGTCCTTCTTGTGGGTCTTGAAGTGCTCGCCGAGCTGTTCGATGCGGGCGGTGATCAGGGCCACCTGGACTTCCGGCGAACCGGTGTCGTTGGCGCCGCGGGCGTTGTCGGCAATGACTTTCTGGGTGTCGATGGACATGTGGTTTCTCTTTGAGCGATGCGTGGCCTGCAGTTCGTGCTCGATTAACGCGCGGTCTGTCCTCCGCGCGCACCGCCTGGCTCGCCGTCTACGGTTGCTGGAATACCCCGCCGTGGGCGGGCTGCCCGGAATGGGCGGCGGGCATTGTAGTCGCCCAGGCCTTTCGGAACAAGGTTTTAGGCGAAAGTCCGCCCCTGCTCCGCCTTCCGCGCCATCGCTCCGGCCCGCGCCGATCAGGCCCGCGGCGAAGGAGCGAGATTGAACAGCCGCTGCGGCGC
>DASRYD010000268.1:0-2188 GCA_035653955.1 Pseudoxanthomonas sp. | reverse complement strand
ATCGCGCGCCGGCCGAACCGCCCGCGCCGAAACCGGCCTTGTCCACCGGCAAGCCGGCCGACATCGAATGCCGCATCGTCGTGCTGGGTTCCGGCCCCGGTGGCTATACCGCCGCGTTCCGCGCCGCCGACCTCGGCCTGGATACGGTGCTCATCGAGCGCTATTCCACGCTCGGCGGCGTCTGCCTCAACGTCGGCTGCATTCCATCGAAGGCGTTGCTGCATGCGGCGGCGCTGATCGAGGAGGCCGCGCATTCCGACGACATCGGCATCAGCTTCGGCAAGCCGAAGATCGACATCGACAAACTGCGTGGTTTCAAGCAGGACAAGGTCGTCGGCCAGTTCACCAAGGGCCTGGCCGGCATGGCCAAGCAGCGCAAGGTGCGCGTGGTGCAGGGCGCGGGCGCGTTCGTCTCGCCCAATGAAATCGAGATCGCCGGAGAAGACGGCAAGACCCAGCTGCTGCGCTTCGAGCAGTGCATCATCGCCGCCGGTTCGCAGGCGGTGAAGCTGCCGAACTTCCCGTGGGGCGATCCGCGCATCATGGATTCGACCGACGCGCTGCAGTTGCAGGAAGTGCCGAAGAAGCTGCTGGTCGTCGGCGGCGGCATCATCGGCCTGGAAATGGCCACCGTGTACCGCGCGCTGGGCAGCGAAGTGACCGTGGTCGAATTCATGGACCAGCTGATGCCGGGCGCCGACAAGGACCTGGTCAAGCCGCTGGCCGACCGGCTGAAGAAGCAGGGCGTGCTGGTCTATCTGAAAACCAAGGCAGCGACGGTCAAGGCCGACAAGAAGGGCATCACCGTCGGTTTCGAAAGCGCGACCGAAGGCCAGAAGCCGGAACTCGAATCCGGCACCTGGGACCGCGTGCTGGTCGCCGTGGGCCGCGCGCCGAACGGCAAGAAGATCGGCGCCGACAAGGCCGGCGTGCAGGTCACCGACCGCGGCTTCATTCCGGTCGACAAGCAGATGCGCACCAACGTGCCCAACATCTTCGCCATCGGCGACATCGTCGGCAACCCGATGCTGGCGCACAAGGCCACGCATGAAGGCAAGCTGGCCGCCGAAGTGGCCGCGGGCGAGAAGAAGGAGTGGGTCGCGCGGGTGATCCCGTCGGTGGCCTATACCGATCCCGAAGTGGCGTGGGTCGGCGTCACCGAGACCGAAGCCAAGGCCAAGGGTTTGAAGGTCGGCGTGGGCAAGTTCCCGTGGGTGGCGTCCGCGCGTGCGGTCGGCATCGGCCGCGGCGAGGGCTTCACCAAGCTGGTGTTCGACGAGCAAACGCATCGCATCATCGGTGGCGCCATCGTCGGCGTGCATGCGGGCGACCTGATCAGCGAACTGGCGCTGGCCATCGAGATGGGTTGCGAGGCCGAGGACATAGGCCACACCATCCATCCGCACCCGACCCTGAGCGAATCGGTCGGCATGGCCGCGGAGGTTTACGACGGCACCATCACCGATCTGTACATTCCGAAGAAGAAGTAAACCCACCAGGCAGTAAACCCAGACGCGCCGGCGAACGAAGCCGGCGCTTCTGTTTTGCCGAGTTGCTGCTGTGGGAGCGGCTGTCGCTCCCACAAATCGATCTGGCCGGAATTCACTTGTCGGCGCGCGAGGCCCCCAGCATGATGCGCGGACCGTACCGTTCCGGAGTGTCCATGCGTATCCGTCTGCTTGCTCCCGTCCTGGCGCTGGCCTGCGCCTTCCCCGCGGTCGCCGCCGACACCGTCGTGGTCAGTGCCGCGCGGATGATCGACGTGGTCGGTAGCCGCATCGTCGACAAGCCGCAGGTCGTGATCGTCGACGGGCGCATCAGCGCGGTGGGCAAGCAGGGCGACGCGGTGCCCGAAGGCGCGCGACGCATCGACCTGGGCGAACGCACGCTGCTGCCGGGGCTGATCGACATGCACGTGCACCTGACCTACGACCCGACCATCAGCGGCTACCGCGAACTCGAGTTCACCGACAATTTCTGGACCGTGGTTGGCGTGGCCAATTCGAAGAAGACCGTCGAGGCCGGTTTCACCACCGTGCGTAACGTCGGTTCGGAGAACTACGACGATGTGGCGCTGAAGCAGGCGATAGAGCGCGGCTACGTGCCGGGTCCGCGCATCGTGCCGGCGACCTACGCGATCGGCGCCACCGGCGGGCATTGCGACACCACCGAACTGCCGCCGTCGCTG
>DASRYD010000267.1:0-1956 GCA_035653955.1 Pseudoxanthomonas sp. | reverse complement strand
TCTGCTCCGGCGGTGGCGCATCCGGACAACGCGCCGCTCAGCGTGCTGGCCAACGTGCTGGGACACACACCCGGTGGCCGCCTGCACAAGGCGCTGGTGGAAACCAAGCTTGCCGCCGGCAGCGGCGCCAACGGCGAATCCATGCGCGACCCCGGACTGCTGACCGTGGTGGCCGTGGTGCCCAACGACGGCGACGCCGCGAAGACCGAAGCCGAACTGCTGAAGCAGGTCGAGCAGCTCGCCGCCCGCCCGGTCACGCAACAGGAGGTGGACGAGGCGAAGCAGCGCATCGGCAACGCCTACGACCTGTACTTCACCGACGTCAATGCCGTGGGCATGGGCCTGTCCGAGTTCCAGTCCGCCGGCGACTGGCGCCTGCTGTTCACCAGTCGCGACGCCATCGCAAAGGTCACCGCCGACGATGTCAACCGCGTCGCTGCCGCGTACCTGAAGTCGAGCAACCGCACGCTGGGCCGTTTCATTCCCACCACCACCCCGGAGCGGGTGGAGATCCCGGCCGCGCCCGCGGTCGCATCGCTGGTGGACGGCTACACCGGCGGTACCGCCGTCAGCGCCGGCGAGCAGTTCGATCCCTCGCCGAAGAACATCGAAGCAAGAACCCAGACCTTCACGCTGGGCGACGGACTGAAAGTCTCGCTGCTGCCGAAGAAGACCCGTGGCGGCACCGTGATCGTCGATGCCAACTTCCGTTTCGCCGATGAGGCCGCGCTCACCGGCCGCGAAGGTGCCGCCGGCATGGCCGGCGCCATGCTGATGCGCGGCAGCAAGACGATGACGCGCGAGCAGATCGACCAGCGACTTGAACAGCTGAAGACGCAGGGCAGCGTGGGCGGAAGCCTGCAGGGTGCCAGCATCGGCCTGCAGACGCGTCGCGAACACCTGGCCGATGCCCTGGCGCTGACCGCCGACGTCCTGCGCAATCCGGCGTTCCCTGAAAGCGAGTTCGAACAGCTGCGCCTGCAGGCACTGACCGGCATGGAAGCCTCGCGGCAGGAGCCGGGGGCGATCGCCGGTCGCGCGCTGGCGGAGTATTTCGACCCGTGGCCGGCCGGCCATCCGCTGCGCAACCGCACGCTGGACGAATCGCTGGCGGAACTGAAGGCGCTGAAGCTGGACGACGTACGCGCGTTCCACCGCGACGTGTACGGCACCGCCAACGGCGAGATCGCCATCGTCGGCGACTTCGACGCCGCCGCCGTGCGCGCGCAGCTGGAGCAGCTGTTCACCGGCTGGAAGAGCGGCAAGCCGTACGCGCCCATCGCCACCCGCTACACCGGCGTGGCGGCGAAGCAGGCGCGCTTCGAGACGCCGGACAAGCCCAATGCCGTGCTGCTGGCCCGGCACAACCTGTCGCTGAAGGTCACCGATGCGGACTACCCGGCGATGGTGATCGCCAACCGCGTGTTCGGCGGTGGCGCGCTGAAGTCGCGCCTGGGTGATCGCATCCGCCAGCAAGAGGGCCTGAGCTACGGCGTCTCCAGCGGCGTGCGCGCCGACGACAGCCGCACCGGCCAGGACGATGCCGGCAGCTTCAGCATCCAGGCCATCGCCGCGCCGGAGAACATGGCGAAGGTGGAAGCGCTGGTGCGCGAAGAGCTGGCGAAACTCGTCAAGGACGGCATCACCGTCGCGGAACTGGAAGACGCCGTAGCCGGCATGCTGACCGAACGCGAGCAGGGCCGCGCGGACGACGGCAGCGTCGCCGGCATGCTGGCCGACCAGCTGTTCTTCGGTCGCACCATGCAGTTCACCGCCGACCTGGATGCGAAGTACGCCGCACTGACGGTGGACCAGGTGAACGCCGCGATCCGCAAGCACTTCAAGCCCGAGGCGCTGAGCGTGTTCCTGGCGGGCGACTTCGCCAAGAAGGCCGGCGCGCCGGCGGCGGCGCCCGCGAAGTGATCCGCATGACGTGAGACGGAACGGCCCCGCAAG
>DASRYD010000266.1:0-4474 GCA_035653955.1 Pseudoxanthomonas sp. | reverse complement strand
ACGCGCCGCGAGGCCGCATTGCGCGCGCTGGATTTCTTCCGCGATTTCTCGCCGCGCCTGGTCGGCCCGGTACTGGACGGCACCGCGGACGCCGGCGCCGCGGTAATGCTGCATCTCCATGGCGACGACCCGGATGCGGTCACGCGCTTCCTCGAGGAGCACGGCATTCCCGCCGAATCGCGCGTGCGCCGCCTGCGCATGGATCGCGAACGCAACCTCGACGCGCCGGTGTGGATGTTCGGTGCGGAAGACCTGACCTTCGACATCACGGTGCTGCCGCTGGATGCGCTGCGCCAGGCCCCGCTGTCGACGGTGGACGAAAAACCCGTGCGCCGCGCCTCCATCGCGCAACTGCGGCAACTGCTCGCGGAAGACGAGATCGCTGCCTACGAAACGGGTTCTCCCGGATAGGCGCTGCATCCGGAGTCCGCGTGTCCGGCCGCCGGCCCGTCCGACGTTGATTCTCCGGACCAGTCGGACCTAGCGAACACCGCGCCCTGACATGAGCGAGAGCACCGAGGGACTGCTGAACGAGGGGCACCGCACGCGCCTGATGCGCCTGGCCCTGGACGCGATGGAACTGCCCGGCATCGCCGCGCTGGCCCGGCCGCTGTATCGGCGCCTCTTTCGCCGGCCCGCGCGCGTCGACAACTTCTATTACGGCGTCTTCGACAGCCACGACGAAGCCCGGCAGGCCGCGACGGCTCTATCCACTCCACGTCTCCCCGCTACCTACGACCTGGCCGAAGCGGCGCGGAAGTACCGCGCACAACTGCAGCAGGTGCGCAGCTGCGACTACGCCGCGATGTTCTGGCTGGAACGCGCGTTGGCCGGAGGCGCGCGCAAGATCTTCGACCTGGGCGGCCACATCGGACTGGCCTACTACGGCTTCGCCCGTTACCTGGAGCTGCCACGCGGCACGGACTGGTGCGTGCACGACGTATCGCAGGTGATGCGGGCCGGGCGCGAATGGGCGCGCGACCACGACCCCCGCGGTGCGCTGCATTTCGCCGACGACCCGGCGCAGGCCGACGGTTGCGACCTGCTGATCAGCAGCGGCGCCTTGCAATACCTCGACTACAGTCTGCCGCAACTGCTGCGGCGGTTGCGGCGGCCACCGCGTCACGTGCTGTTCAACCTGACGCCGCTGCACCCGACCCGCGGCTATTTCACCTTGCAGAACCTGCGCATCGCGATCTGCCCCTATCGCGTCGAAGGCATCCCGCAACTGCTCGCCGACATGCGCGAACTGGGCTACGTCGAACGCGATCGCTGGTCCCTGCACGAACGGCAGCTGCATGTGCCTTTCCATCCGGGATACGGAATAGACCGCTACTACGGCTTCTATTTCACCCGCGAATCCGACGGCGCGGGCGAATGAAAACGCCGCGCGATGCGGCGTTTCCCCCGGGCCGCCCGGGATCGCCGACGCGCGCTAGCCTTTCGTTCGCCGCATCTCGCTGGATACCTTGTAGCGTCCGTAGCGCAGCAAGTCGCGGGTGAAGTCCTCGAGTGCCGAATCGTCTTCGCAGGCCAGGGTGAGGAAATAGCAGCCCTCGCCCACCACTTTGCTCGCGCTCTCCACTTCCTCCCTCGCCCGCACGAACGCTTCGAACTCGTCGAACCGGTTGGTATCCATGAACACGGTGACGAAATGGCGGCGGAGGTCGCCGCGCACCACGGTGAAACGCCGTATCGTGCCGGCGTCCACCATCTGCTGCACGCGCATGGCCACCGCCTGCCCGGTCAGGTGCACCTGTCGCCCGAGTTCCTGCCAGGTGATGCGCGCGTCGCGGGCCAGATGCGCCAGGATGGCGCGGCCGATCTTGTCCATGGTCGTCTTCTTTCAGGGTTCAAGCGGAACGGCGCGAAGTCTTGCGGATCGCAATGTCGCGGCATCGCACGCGTCGCTAGGATATTCCGCAACCCCACACTCCGAGGCAACCATGACCGCCGCCCTGATCGTCATCGACGTCCAGAACGACTATTTCCCCGATGGCGCGTACCCGCTCTGGAACACCACCGCCACCCTCGACGCCACCGTGGCCGCCATCGGGCGGGCGCGCCAACGCGGCGAACCGGTCGTGCTGGTCCAGCACGTGGCCGTCGCGCCGGACAGTCCGCTGTTGAAGGCAGGCACGCCGGGCGCGGAGATCCACCCGCGCATCCTCGCCGCCGCGCCCGACGCAGCCGTGGTGGTCAAGCGATTCGCCGACAGCTTCCACCAGACCGATCTGGGCGAAGTGCTGGCCCGCAATGGCGTGGACCACCTGCGCATCGCCGGCATGATGACGCAGAACTGCGTCGCCCATACCGCGCTTTCCCGGGGCGCCGACCCTTACCAGGTCAGCGTGCTGAGCGATTGCACCACCACCGTGGACCCGGCCATCCATCGCTTCGCATTGAATGCGTTGTCCACACGCGTGGCACTGGTGCCCGATGCCGAAGCCGCCTGAGAGGGCGGTAGGAACGAAAAGGCCCCTCGCGGGGCCTTTTTGGTTGCGGCTCGCGGATGCGGCGATCAGCGCCCGCCGATGTCCTTGTAGTCGCGCACGTCGTAGCCGGTGTAGATCTGGCGCGGGCGGCCGATCTTGGCTTCCGGATCGACCTGCTGTTCCAGCCAATGCGACACCCAGCCGGCGGTGCGGCCGATGGCGAACATCACCGTGAACATCTCGGTCGGGATCTTCAGCGCCTTGTAGATGATGCCGCTGTAGAAATCGACGTTCGGGTACAGCTTGCGCTGGATGAAGTACTCGTCCTTCAGCGCGGCCTCTTCCAGCTTCATCGCCACTTCCAGCAGCGGATCGTTGACGCCCAGCTCGCCCAGCACCTTGTGGGTCATCTCGCGGATGATCTTCGCGCGCGGGTCGAAGTTCTTGTACACGCGGTGGCCGAAGCCCATCAGGCGGAAGCCCGATTCCTTGTCCTTGGCCTTGGCCACGGCGCTCTCGACCTTGTCCGGGGTGCCGATCTCTTCCAGCATCTTCAGCACCGCCTCGTTGGCGCCGCCGTGCGCGGGGCCCCACAGCGCGGTGATGCCGGCGGCGACCGAGGCGTACGGATTGGCGCCGGTCGAACCGACCATTCGCACGGTGCTGGTGGACGCGTTCTGTTCGTGGTCGGCGTGCAGGATGAACAGCAGGTCCAGCGCCTTGGCCACCACCGGATTGAGGTCCAGCGGCTCGCTCGGCACTTCGAACATCATGTGCAGGAAGCGGTTGACGTACTCGAGGTTGTTGCGCGGATAGCGGATCGGCCATCCGATCGAATAGCGGTACGCCGCGGCGGCCAGGGTCGGCATTTTCGCCAGCAGGCGGATCGCGGCGAGACGGCGCTGTTCCGGATCCTCGAGGTCCAGCGTGTCGTGGTAGAACGCCGACAGCGAGGCCACCGTGCCGGACAGCATCGCCATCGGGTGCGCGTCGTAGTGGAAGCCGCCGAGGAAGTTCTTCAGCGACTCGTGCATCATCGTGTGGTGGGTGACCTCGTCCTCGAACTTGGTGAACTCCGCCGCGGTCGGCAGTTCGCCGTTCATCAGCAGGTAGGCCACTTCGAGGAAGCTCGACTTCGCGGCGAGCTGTTCGATCGGGTAGCCGCGGTACAGCAGCACGCCCTTGTCGCCGTCGATGTAGGTGATCGCCGACTTGCAGCTGGCCGTGGCGGTGAAGCCGGAGTCGTAGGTGAAAAGCTCGGTTTCCTTGGTCAGCCTGGCGATGTCGATGCAATCGTTGCCCAGCGTCGGCTTCAAAACCGGCAGGTCGACGCTCTTATCGCCTGCGTTCAACGTGACATGGTCGAGTTCGGACACAACATGCTCCTTCGTAAGTATGTCCCGGGGGAGGGAATGGCTTGCGCCATCGGTCCGCGTCGCGAACCGCGAGGAACGCGAATTATCGCATAGCGACCTTGAGCCGTCGCTCGAAACGCGACCAAAGTCGGACCAGCCGGGCGGCGCGGATGCGTGCCGGCGAGCCGGGATCCGGAAACGCGAACGGCCGCGCAAGCGCGGCCGTCGGGCACCACGTGAAAGCAGCGATTACTGCTTCTGGTAGCGCTTCTGGAACTTGTCGATGCGGCCGCCGGTGTCCACGACCTTGTGCTTGCCGGTGTAGAACGGATGCGAGGCCGAGGAGATTTCGACCTTGACCAGCGGGTAGTCTTCGCCGTCTTCCCACTTGACCGTTTCCTTGGTGGGAATGGTCGACTTGGTCAGGATCTTGAAGTCGGAGGTGACGTCGTGGAAAACCACGGCGCGGTAGTTCGGATGGATGTCGGCCTTCATGGCGGCACCTTTATGCAGAAGTTGAGGGAGCAAACCGCCGGCCGAGTCGGCTCGAATCCGGGCAGAGCAAGCTGGGTAGTTTAACTGTTCCGGCCGCCCTGCCGCAAGCCCGCCCTAACCCGCCGCCAGCGCCGCCTCGACCAGCGCCTCGAACCGGCCCTGGTCGTAGCCCAGCAGGATGCGGGCGTT
>DASRYD010000265.1:0-2543 GCA_035653955.1 Pseudoxanthomonas sp. | reverse complement strand
GCGCATGCGCGGATCGCCTCGCTGGAGAAATCCAAGCGCTTGCAGCAGGCCTTGTACGAGATCGCCGATCTGTCCGGCGCCGAGCTCGAAATGGAGGAGATGCTGCGGCGTCTGCACGCCGTGGTCGCCTCGTTGATGTATGCGCCCAATTGCTTCATCGCCCTGTTCGACCCGGTGCGGGAAACGGTGCGCTTCCTTTACTTCGCCGACGAAATGGACGGCTGGGCCACCGATCCGGAAGCCGAATTCACCGACGCCCACATGCCCAACAGCCTGACCTTCGCGCTGCTGCGCCATGGCCGGCCGTTGCATGGGCCTTCCACCGAATTGCGCCGGCGGTTCGGCGTGCCGCGCGATCCGACCCACGGACCCGACAGCCTCGACTGGTTGGGCGTGCCGATGCTGCGCGACGGCGAGGTGGCCGGCGTGGTGGTGGTGCAGAGCTACGACCGCACCAACGTCTACGACGAAGGCGACCGCGCCCTGCTGGTGTACGTGGCCCAGCACATCCTGACCGCGCTGGACCGCCGGCACGCGCAGGAAGAACTCGAGCGGCGCGTGCGCGAGCGCACGCGCGAACTGCGCCACGCCAACCGCGACCTGCAGGAGGAGATCGCGGAGCGCAAGCGCGCCGAGGACCTGCAGCGCGCCCTGTACAGGATCGCGGAGCTGGCGAACAGCTCCGAGAGCATCGGCCAGTTCTACGCCGAAGTGCATGCGGTCGTCGCCGGGCTGATCAATGCGCGCAATTTCTACATCGCGTTGCTGGCCGACAATGGGCGCCAGCTCGATTTCGTCTATGCCGCCGACGAGAATTTCGTGTTCCCGCACAGCCGGCCGATCGGCAAGGGCCTGACCGAATACGTGATAGGCCAGCAGCGGCCGCTGCTGCTGGACCGTACCGCCATCGCGGCACTGACGGAGCAGGGCGACATAGCCGAGATCGGCGTGCCCGCGGAGTGCTGGCTCGGCGTTCCGCTGTACCACGAGCAGGAAGTGGTCGGGGTCATCGCCGTGCAGAGCTATCGGCCGGAGGTGAGCTTCACCGCGCACGACCAGAAGCTGCTGGCCTTCGTCGCCCACAACATCGGTGCCGGGCTGGTCCGGCAGCGCAGCCAGGAACAGCGCAAGCACGCCCATGCCGAGTTGGAACGCCGGGTCGAGGAACGCACCCGCGAACTGGCCGAGGCGAATCGCCGGCTGGTCGCGCAGATCGGCGAACGCCTGCGCGCGGAGCAGCGCCTGACCCACCAGGCCACCCACGACGCGCTGACCGGCCTGCCCAACCGCACCCACCTGCTGGAACGCCTGTCGGCGGCGGTGGAGCTGGCGCGCGCGGGTAATGGGCCGGCGTTCGCGGTGCTGTTCCTGGACCTGGACCGCTTCAAACTGGTCAACGACAGCATCGGCCATGCCGCCGGCGACGAGCTGCTGGTCGAAGTGGCGCGGCGCATTACCGGTACCGTGCGCGCGGAGGATGTCGTGGCCCGGCTGGGTGGCGACGAATTCGCCATTCTCGCCGCCTTCCGGAACGACGGCGGCATCGACGAACTGACCGAACGGCTGCTGGTGGCGCTGGGCCAGCCGTTGTGGCTCGCCGGCCGCGAACTGTTCCCGTCGGCCAGCGTCGGCGTGGCGATCTGGCACCCGCGCTACCGCAGCGGCGAGGAGCTGCTGCGCGACGCCGATGCCGCGATGTACCGGGCCAAGGCCCAAGGGCGCAATCGCAGCACGCTGTTCGACGAGGCGATGCGCGAGGCGGCGATGCAGAGCCTGGATCTGGAAGCCGACCTGCGCCGCGCCATCCTCAGTGGCGACTTCACCCCCTACTACCAGCCGATCATCCGCCTCGACGACGGCGAGGTCATCGGCCACGAAGCGCTGCTGCGCTGGCGACACGACAAGCGCGGCCTGCTGATGCCGGCCGATTTCATCGGCCTGGGAGAGGAAACCGGATTGATCGAACAGGTCGACTGGCTGATCTACGCGCAGGTGGTGGAACAGATCGCGCGCGGCGGCAGCGGCTACATTTCGGTCAACGTGTCGCCGCGGCATTTCCATTCGTCGGATTTCGCCGATCGCCTGCTGGGCATGTTCGATGCCGTCGGCGCCGACCCGTCGCGCCTGCGCGTGGAGATCACCGAGATCGCCCTGCTCGAGGACGCGCCACGCACGTTGCGCACGCTGCACCTGTTGCGCCAGCACGGCGTCCTGGCCCAGCTCGACGACTTCGGCACCGGTTTCTCGGCGCTGTCCTACCTGCACCGTTTTCCGATCTCGACCCTGAAGATCGACCGCAGTTTCATCGCCGGCCTGGGCGACCAGGGCAGCGCGGAAAGCGAAGCGGTGGTGCGCGCGATCCTCGCCCTGGCCGGTACCCTGGGCATCGACACCATCTGCGAGGGCGTGGAACGCGAGGACCAGCTGAGCGCCCTGCGCGAAATGGGCGCGCGCTATGGCCAGGGCTACCTGTTCGGCGAACCGCGGTTGCACATGGGCGGCGACGCCTCGGCCTGAACCGGCGGCCGCACGTCCTTGTGCGG
>DASRYD010000264.1:0-2465 GCA_035653955.1 Pseudoxanthomonas sp. | reverse complement strand
GTTGACCGCTTCCAGGCCGCCATCGACCTGCACCTCGCGGCCGAGGCGGATGCCGCCGTTGACCGTTTCCAGCCCGCCGGTGCGGGCGCGGTCGCCGACTTCGATGCCGCCGTTCACGGTCGAGGCGCTGCCTGTGGTCGCGGCGCTGTCGATGCTGATGCCACCGTTGACGGTGGAGAGGTCCCCGTAGCTGCGGCCGGCTTCGGCATGGATGCTGCCGTTGACCTTCGAGGTATCGTCGTCGTGGGCGAAAGCGGGTGCGGCGCTCAGCGCCAGGGTCAGCAGCAGGGCATGGCGGAACGGATTCATCGTGTTTCTCCGTGGAAGGTGCGGTCTATGGTGCGCGAATGCGGATCGCAGTTCAGTGACGCAGGCAGCGGCTCAGTCCTTCGGCGCGGTCGGCGTGTCGAAGATCTTCGCGGTGGCACCGCTGACCCGGCCGATTTTCGCGGTCTTGTGCACGTACAGCACGACCGGGCGTTCGAACACCATCGGGCCTTCGACCACCGCATTGGGGCCGATGACGATGCGCGGAGGATGGCCCCACTGCATGCTGCTGCCGTTCTCGTTCTTCTCGATCTTGATCCCGCCGCGCACGTGCGAGCCGACGCCGACGGTGATGTCCCCGCTGACCGTCTCGAGGCCGCCCCCGACGCGCGTTCCGACCAGGCCGATGTCGCCGCTGACCGAATCGACGTCGCCGCGGACGCTGCCGCCCCGGTCGAAGAAGATGTCCCCGCTGACCGATTCGACATCGCCGTCGGCGCTGACCTTGCCGCCGGCGTGGATGTCGCCGCTGACCGTTTCCAGGCCGCCGGTGGTGGCGTCCTGGGCCACGTGGATGTCGCCGCTGACCGTGCTGGCGCTGCGGGTGCGGGCACCGGCCTCGATGCGGATGTCGCCGCTGACCGTTTCGAGGCTGCCGTAGCTCTGGCCCGCGCGGGCGGTGATGTCGCGGCTGATCTCGTCGAGATCCTGCTGGGCCAGGGCCGGCGTGGCGGCCAGCGCCAGGGTCAAAAGCAGGATTGGGCGAATCGGTTTCATCGGCGTTCCTTCAAGCATGGGTGGTGTGAACGCTGTGATGCGCGAAACCGGCGCAGGGTTTAGAACCGGACGCGAGGCTCGCTACAATCGCCCCGATCCCCATCGCCGGAGCCCCCGTGTCCGCCAACCCTTCGCGTCCCAAGCCCGTCGTGCTGCTGATCCTGGATGGCTGGGGCCATCGCGAAGACCCGGCCGACAACGCGCTGGCGCTGGCCGAACTGCCGAACTGGCGGCACCTGCTGGCGACCTGCCCGCACACCCTGATCCATACCGAAGGCCGCCACGTCGGCCTGCCGGACGGGCAGATGGGCAATTCCGAAGTCGGGCACATGAACCTCGGCGCGGGCCGCATCGTCTACCAGGACCTGACCCGGATCGACGCGGCCATCGAGGACGGCAGCTTCTTCGCCAACGCCGAACTGGCTGCGGCCTGCGACGCGGTCAAGGCCGATGGCGGCACCCTGCACGTGTTCGGCCTGCTCTCGCCCGGCGGCGTGCACAGCCACGAGAACCACATATTCGCGATGCTCGACATGGCCGCGCGCCGCGGCGTGCCGAAGGTCGCGGTGCATGCTTTCCTCGACGGACGCGACACGCCGCCGCGTTCGGCAGAAGCCAGCCTGCGCACCTTGCAGGATCTGTGCGCGAAACTCGGCAACGCGCGCGTCGCCAGCGTCAGCGGCCGCTACTACGCGATGGACCGCGACCAGCGCTGGGACCGCGTGCGCAAGGCCTGGGACGCCATCGTCGAAGCGAAGTCCGAACACCATGCGCCCGACGCGCTGGCCGCGCTGCAGGCCGCTTACGCGCGCGGCGAGAACGACGAGTTCGTGCTGCCGACCGTGATCGACGGCGCGCAGGCGATGCGCGACGGCGACGCGGTGGTGTTCATGAACTTCCGTGCCGACCGCGCGCGGCAATTGACCGCCGCGTTCGTGGCGCCGACGTTCGATGGCTTCGACGCGCGTCGCCCCAAGCTGGCGCGCTTCGTCTGCCTGAGCGAATACGACGCCAGGCTGCCGGCACTGGTGGCGTTCGCGCCGGACGATCTGCGCCACACCCTGGGCGAGTTGCTGGCCGAAAACGGCCTGGCCCAGCTGCGCATCGCCGAGACGGAAAAGTACGCGCATGTGACCTTCTTCTTCAGCGGCGGTCGCGAAGATCCGTACCCGCGCGAGGAACGCATCCTCGTGCCCAGCCCCAAGGTCGCCACCTACGACCTGCAGCCGGAGATGAGCGCGCCGGAAGTCACCGACAGGCTGGTGGCGGCGATCGCTTCCGGCCGTTTCGACGCGATCGTCTGCAACATCGCCAACCCGGACATGGTCGGCCACAGCGGCATTCTCGACGCCGCGATCCAGGCCGCGCAGGCGGTTGACGTGGCCATCGGCCGCATCGACGCCGCGGTGCGCGCCGCGCAC
>DASRYD010000263.1:0-5603 GCA_035653955.1 Pseudoxanthomonas sp. | reverse complement strand
CGCGCGGCGCATTGCCGCGTTCGTCGCGCGGCACTGCTGCCGACGCGTCGTCCAGGCGCCGGGTCAGGGCGATGCGCTTGCGCGCCACGTCCACTTCCAGCACGCGTACCTTGACGATGTCGCCGGCCTTGACCACCTCGCGCGGGTCCTTGACGAACTTGTCGCTCAACGCGGAAATGTGGATCAGGCCATCCTGGTGCACGCCGATGTCGACGAAGGCGCCGAACGCGGCGACGTTGCTGACCACTCCCTCGAGGACCATGCCCTCGCGCAGGTCCTTGATGTCCTCGACGCCGTCGGCGAACTTCGCTGCCTTGAATTCCGGGCGCGGGTCGCGGCCGGGCTTCTCCAGTTCCTTGAGGATGTCGCGCACGGTCGGCAGGCCGAACTTCTCGTCGGTGAACTGTTCGGCCTTCAGCGAACGCAGGAACGCACTGTCGCCGACGATCTGCTTCACCTGCCGCCTGGCGGCGGCGAGGATGCGCTCGACCACCGGATAGGCTTCCGGGTGCACCGACGATGCGTCCAGCGGTTCGTCGCCCTCGGCGATACGCAGGAAGCCGGCGCATTGCTCGAAGGTCTTTTCGCCGAGGCGCGGTACCTTCAGCAGGTCCTTGCGCTTCTTGAACGGCCCATTGGCGTCGCGGTGCACGACGATGTTCTCGGCCACCGCCGAAGACAGGCCGGACACGCGCGACAGCAGCGCAGCCGATGCCGTGTTCACGTATACGCCCACCGCGTTGACGCAGTCCTCGACCTTCGCATCCAGCGCCTTGGCCAGGCGGTACTGGTCGACGTCGTGCTGGTACTGGCCGACTCCGATCGCCTTCGGTTCGATCTTGACCAGTTCGGCCAACGGGTCCTGCAGGCGCCGCGCGATGGACACCGCACCACGCAGGCTGACGTCGAGACCGGGAAATTCCTTCGCGGCGAATTCGGACGCCGAATACACCGATGCGCCGGCTTCGCTGACCACGATCTTCTGCATCTTCAGCTCCGGCACCAGCTTCAACAGATCGCCGGCCAGCTTGTCGGTCTCGCGGCTGGCGGTGCCGTTGCCGATCGAAACCAGGTCCACCTGGTGCTTGACGCACAGCGCACGCAACGCCTGCAGCGACTGATCCCATTGGCGCCTGGGTTCGTGCGGATAGATCGTCGCGGTATCGACCAGCTTGCCGGTCGCATCCACGACTGCCACCTTCACGCCCGTGCGCAGGCCCGGGTCGAGACCGAGCACCGCCTTGGGCCCGGCAGGCGCGGCCAGCAACAGGTCCTTGAGGTTGTCGCCGAACACGGCGATGGCCTCGGCCTCGGCCTTTTCGCGCGCCTGCGCGAACAGGTCGAGCATCAAGTGCAGGTGCAGCTTCGCCTTCCACGCCAACCGGCAACTGTCGAGCAGCCACTTGTCGGCCGCCCTGCCCTGCATCCTGATGCCCGCATGCGCGGCCACGCGGCCTTCGGCCTGCAGGTGGCCGGCTTCGGCGTCGCTGCCCGGTTCCAGGTCGAGGAACAGCACTTCCTCGCGGCGCGCGCGGAACAACGCCAGCAGGCGATGCGAGGGAATCTTCACCAGGTTCTCGGCATGGTCGAAGTAGTCGCGATACTTGGCGCCCGCCTCTTCCTTGCCAGGCGCGACACGCGCACGGATCACGCCGACCCCGCTCATCCAGATGCGCAGCTCGCCGACCAGCGCGGCGTCCTCGCCCCAGCGCTCCATCAGGATTGCGCGCGCGCCGTCGAGCGCGGCCTTGGCGTCGGCCACGCCCTTGTCGGCATCGACGAAAGCGGCGGCGAATTCTTCCGGTGCCCGCGTCGGGTCGGCCAGCAGCCCATCGGCCAACGGTTCCAGTCCGGCTTCGCGGGCGATTTGCGCCTTGGTGCGGCGCCTGGGCTTGTACGGCAGATACAGGTCCTCGAGGCGCGACTTGCCATCGGCGGCTTCGATTTCGGCACGCAGCTCGTCGCTCAGCTTGCCCTGCTCGTCGATGCTGGCGAGCACCGCGGCGCGGCGATCTTCCAGTTCGCGCAGGTAGGTCAGGCGCGTTTCCAGATTGCGTAGCTGGGTATCGTCGAGCCCGCCGGTGACTTCCTTGCGGTAGCGGGCGATGAACGGAACGGTCGCCCCCTCGTCGAGCAAGGCGATGGCCGATTGCGCCTGCGCGGTCTGCGCGCCGATCTCGGCGGCGATGGTGGCGGCGATCTTGTGGTCGAGCTTCGGGTTGCGATCCTGCATGCCTGTTCGCGTGGCGCTCGTCGTTACGGAAACGCTGATTGTCTCAAGCGCGGGGTCGCACGAGGAGCCTTGACATGCCCGTCGAAAATCGGTGGCGACCGTGGGAGCGGCCTTGGCCGCGAATGCTCTTCAGACGTGCGCGGCAAAAGCAAAAGCCTTCGCGGCCAAAGCCGCTACCGGCTCAAGTCGAACCCAGCATCCGCATCAGGTTCGGCAATCCCTTGCCCTGCATGTAGCCATCGCGCCCCAGGTCCGTGCAGTTGTCCAGCACGATGCGCTTGACCCGGTCGGGGAAGCCGATGAATTCACGCCGCGCCGACAGGAAACTGGCGACCACGCCGGAAACGTGCGGCGCAGCCATGCTGGTGCCGCTCATTTCGACCATCCACGTTTCCGGCTTGGCCAGCCGGAAACCATGGTGCGCGGAAACGATCTTTTCCCCGGGCGCGACCACGTCCGGCTTCTGCCGTCCGTCGGCGGTCGGCCCGCGCGAAGAGAAATACGACACGCCGTAGTTGTGCGGGCTGCTCTTGTGCACCGAACCGACCGCGATAGCATCTTCGAGATTGGCCGGATCGCCGATGCTCAGGTCCATGTTGGTCGGATACGCCTCGCCGTCGCCCTGCACCAGATAGGCCAATCCTTCGTTGCCCGCCGCGACCACCACGACCACGCCCTGCCGCCACAACCGGCGCAGCTCGTTGCACAAGGGGGTGAAGCCGCAACCGTAGCTTTCCGGGTCGAAGTCGCTGCCCAGGCTCAGGTTGACGCCGTGGATCACCAGCTCGCCCGCCTTCTCGTTGATCTCGGCGACTTGCTGCACGGCCTTGATCACCCACGAGTCGCGGCCTTCGCCATCGTCGTTCAGCACCTTGAAACCGTACAACTTCGCTTCCGGCGCAATGCCGGAGAAGGTCACTTGCTCGGGCGTGCCGTCCGCGCCAGGCAATGGCGCGCGGCAACTGCCGGCGATGATCCCGGCGACGTGGGTGCCATGGCCGTCATGGTCCAGTTTATGGAAGGCATCGCCGTCGGCGCGGGTCAATTTCTTCGGCGCGCCGCGATGGGTGCAGTCCCACTGCGCCTCGACCGTGGCCGGTTTGCCGCGCTGGTTGAAATGCGGGTGATCGGCGCGGATCCCCGTATCCAGCACCGCCCAGCCGATGCGACTGCCTCCGGCGCGGTAGGCATTCTGCGCGGCGTCGGCCTGCACCACGCTGCGTGACTGGTTCAGCAGCGCACGCTTGCCCGCGTCGCGCCACAGCCGTTTGAAGCTGTACTGGCGGTAATCGTTGCGCAGCGATTCGATCTCGAAACGGGTCAGCCGCGCCGACACGTACCGTTGCAGGCCGTCCTCCAGGCAGATGGCGTCGTCCAGCTTCTCGCCGGACAGGCCGGTGCTGGCGCCGGCCATCATGCGGATCTTCGCCAGCAGCGCCGCGCGCGAAGCCTCGACATCGCGTTCGCCGGAATGCAGCTTGTCCATCTCGATCAGGGTTTCGTGGCGGTAATCGGGGCCTTGCGATTCCAGTTGGTCCGACAGGTCCTTGATCAGCACCGTATTGGAAACCGGCTGGTCGAATCCCGGACCCACCGCCTGCCTCACGCGCGCGCGCAACGCGGGATTCGACAGGTAGCCGGAAGCCGAATGCGGCGTGCGCGGGCTTTCCAGGTTAGCCCCGGCCTGCCACACGTTGCTGAAACGCGGATCGTTGGCCTTGATGTCGATGTCGTCGCGCAGGTCGCCGTCCAGTGCGACCGGGTCGGCGCGATCCGCGACGTTGTGCCAGTGACGCACGCAGGCCGGGAACGGCAGTTTCCTTTTCCTCAAGCGCTGCTTGAACATGCTGCGCACGGCGAACAGGCCGAGGGGCGATCCGATGGTGACGAACAGGGCCACGTCGCAGACCTTCGGATCCATCTTGCGCAGCACTTCGTACGCGATCATCGAGCCCTGACTGTGGGCGACGACCACGAACGGCCCGCCGCCGGCCAGAAGGCGTTCGCGCAGGCTGCGTTCCATCGCCTCGCGCCGCGCCGGCACGAAGAAGAAATCGTGCACGTCTTCGAGCAGCGCCGCCGATACCAGCCGCAGCAACGCTTCGTTAATTTCGTCCAGCAATCCTTGCTTGCGCGTCCCGTCGGCAGCCGGACGGTCGGCGCCCATCTCCTTCAGGATGTCCTGCAGCAATCGTTCCTCGCGCGGCGTCTGCGCGATTTCGCTCGCCAGCTGGCGCAGTTCCTTGCGCGGGGCGTGCACCCCGAGCGCACTGATCACGCGCTGTTCGGCCAGGTTGATGGTCGGGCCCTGGTCGCGGTCGTTGCGGGTGCCGGGTTCCGGCGTCGGATAGCGTTCGCGGTCGACCCAATAGGCCATGCGCGTGCGCTCGCCCATGTTGCGCCCGAACAACGCCATGTCCCATTGCCCGCGCAGCACTTCGGCCGGCGGCTTGTTGCCGATGCCGTGGATGTAGGCCACGGTCTTGGCTTCGCCCTGGGCCATCGCCATGAAGTCGGTCGCGGCCACCGAGTCCATTTCCGCCGGCCTGGCCGCGGCGGCGCGCTTGCGCGGCTTCCGATTCGCAGTCTTCTTCGCCGCGCCTGTTGTCTTCGTCGGTTTCGCGGTGGCCCGCCTTCTGGTTGCCATGGGTGGTTTCCCTTGTTGTTGGCCGGCACGCCGGCGTCCTTTCCCTGTCCTGGCCGCATGAGCGCCGCGGCGGCGACCACGCGGAAACGACGGTGAAGCCACGATAACCCTGTTCCGTCGCCGAACTTGTGACGGCGGTCGGCCACCCCTACACTGCGGGGGTCAGCAATGACGACACCCATGGGGCTGCACTGGCTTCGACGGGGGTTGCGAAATTGCCTGGCGCATGCCGAGGGGGCAGCTTTCCTCGTAAATCCAGCGGCAAACATTTAGTTGCCAACGACGACAACTACGCTCTCGCCGCTTAAGGCGTAAGCCCCGAACCCACTTGTGCCCGTGCTCGTGGATGTAGGGTCATTATCACGGAACCGGCCGCGACGGTTGCCTGTCAATCGCGGCTTGAACAAAACAGGCTGGTCCCGGGGTGCGCTTTGCGCGCCGTGCTGCTCCGGGGCGAGACCTAACGGCTAGCTAAGCATGTAGTGCCGGGGATGGAGTGCCTTCGGACGCGGGTTCGACTCCCGCCAGCTCCACCATTCAAACCCCTGATTTTCATCAGGGGTTTTTTTATTGCCGGACCGATCGAGGTGACATTCACGGTCGTGGGTCACGGCGCTCACGCCGCTTCGGACCGTCGACGTACTCTCGAAGACCAGCGCCGCCGATGCCGCAGCGTTGTTGGACGATCCTGTGGCGCTACCAACGCATCCGGATCCCCGCATT
>DASRYD010000262.1:0-3710 GCA_035653955.1 Pseudoxanthomonas sp. | reverse complement strand
AGGCCGAGGTCCTGGCCCAGGGCGAACTGCTTTCGTCCGCGCTCGGCGCGGCCTACCTGCGCGCGCAGGGCCTGGACATGGGCTGGATGGACGCGCGCGAGTGGCTGCACGCGATGCCGCCCATGCCGAACCAGAGCGAATGGTCGAAGCGGTTGTCGGTGAACTGCACGATCGCGTCGACGCCGGAGTGGCGCGAGCGTTTCGCCGCGCAGCCGAGCCGGCTGCTGATCACCCAAGGCTTCATTTCCCGGCACACGGAAGGCGGCACGGCGATCCTCGGCCGTGGCGGCTCCGACACGTCGGCCGCGTACTTCGGCGCGCTGCTTGGCGCCGGGCGCGTGGAAATCTGGACCGACGTGCCGGGCATGTTCAGCGCCAACCCGAAGGAAGTGCCGGACGCGCGCCTGCTGACCCGGCTCGACTATTACGAGGCACAGGAAATCGCCACCACCGGCGCCAAGGTGCTGCATCCGCGTTCGATCAAGCCCTGCCGCGATGCCGGCGTGCCGATGGCGATCCTCGACACCGAGCGCCCGGAACTGCCGGGCACCAGCATCGACGGCAATGCCGAGCCGGTGCCGGGCGTGAAGGCGATCAGTCGCCGCAACGGCATCGTGCTGGTGTCGATGGAAAGCATGGCGATGTGGCAGCAGGCCGGCTTCCTCTCCGATGTGTTCGAAGTGTTCAAGCGCCACGGACTGTCGGTCGACTTGATCGGCACCGCCGAAACCAACGTCACCGTGTCGCTGGATCCGTCCGAGAACCTGGTCAACACCGACGCGCTGGCCGCGCTGTCGGAAGACCTGGCCAGGTTGTGCCGGGTCAAGATCATCGTGCCGTGCGCGGCCATCACCCTGGTCGGCCGCGGCATGCGTTCGCTGCTGCACAAACTGTCCGAAGTGTGGGCCACGTTCGGGCAGGAACGCGTGCACATGATCTCGCAGTCGTCGAACGACCTGAACCTGACCTTCGTGATCGACGAAGCCGATGCCGACGGCCTGCTGCCGGTGCTGCACGAGGCGCTGATCGGCAGCGGTGCGATGCCGGTGTACGAGGGCGGCGTGTTCGGCGTGCGCTGGCGCGAACTCAACGGCCAGTTCCGGCCGAGGCCGCTGCCGTGGTGGCACGATCCGGGCATGCGCGAGGCGTTGCGGCAGGTGGCCGCGAAATCCACGCCGACCTACGCCTACCATCTGCCGACCGTGCGCGAACGTGCGCGCCAGTTGAGGGCCATTGCGGCCATCGACCAACGTTATTACGCGATCAAGGCCAACTCGCATCCGGCGATCCTGCGCGCGCTGGCCGAGGAAGGCTTCGGCCTGGAATGCGTGTCGCTGGGCGAGATCCGCCACGTGCTGGCCAGCGTGCCGGGCTTCGCGCCGACGCGTATCCTGTTCACCCCCAGCTTCGCCCCGTCCGACGAGTACCGGCAGGCGTTCGAACTCGGCGCCAACATCACCATCGACAGCGTCGAGATCCTGCGGCAGTGGCCGGAAACTTTCCGTGGACGCAAGGTCTGGCTGCGCATCGACCTGGGCCACGGCGGCGGCCACCACGCCAAGGTCAACACCGGCGGCAAGCATTCCAAGTTCGGCCTGTCGGTGCAGCGCGTGGACGAGTTCGTCGAAGTTGCGCGCACGCTGGGCGTGACCGTGACCGGCTTGCATGCGCACATGGGCAGCGGCATCGACAACCGCGAACACTGGCGGACGATGTTCGACGAGCTGGCCGGCTTCGCCCGCCGCATCGGCAGCGTCGAGACCATCGACATCGGCGGCGGCCTGCCGATTCCTTACAGCGAGGACGACGAGCCATTCGACCTTGACGGCTATGCCGCCGGCCTGGCCGAGATGAAGCAAGTGCATCCGGCGTTCCGCATCGCCATCGAGCCGGGCCGTTTCCTGGTCGCCGAATCCGGCGTGCTGCTGGCGCACGCGACCCAGGTGATCGAGAAGGACGGCGTGCGCCGGGTCGGCCTGGACGCGGGCATGAATGCGTTGATCCGGCCGGCGCTGTACGACGCCTGGCACGACATCGCCAACCTGTCGCGGCTGGACGAGGCGCGCGATCTTGATTTCGGCGTGGTCGGACCGATCTGCGAGTCCAGCGACGTGTTCGCGCAGCGGGTCAAGCTGCCGGCCGCAACCGCGCCGGGCGACGTGATGCTGATCGCCGACGCCGGCGCCTACGGTTTCAGCATGGCCAGTACATACAACCTGCGCGCATTGCCGGGTGAAGAGGTGATCGATGTCTGATTGGGTGTTCCAGCGCGATGCGGTGAAGGCGTTTCGCTTCGTCCGCTGCGGTTTCGACGCGCAAAGCGGTGTCGCGCAATTGGTGTACGCGTTCGACGACGGCCCGGACATGACCGAGACGGTCAGCGTGCCTGGCGCGCCGTTCGCGCTGGATGGCGCGCGTACGAAGGCGGTCGAGGCCGCGCTGCGCCTGCTGCACCTGATCGCCGGCGTCAGCTACTACAAGGCGGCGGTGCCGGCGGAGATCCGCATCGATGCCTATGCCATCGATGCGGAAACCGCGACGTTCCTGGAATCGGTGTACGTCAACGGTCTGGGCGAATTCGCCTATCGCAACGGCTTGAACCTGCACGGGAAGATCGTGTTCCCGCATGGCGCCGAGTCGGGTGCCGCGGCTGCGCCGGCGCTCGGCCTGCGCGAACACGCGCTGGTCGCGATCGGCGGCGGCAAGGATTCGCTGGTCAGCATCGAAGCGCTGCGCTCGGCCGGCGTCGAACAGACGGTGACCTGGATCGGCGGCTCGCAATTGATCGCCGCCTGCGCCGCGCGCACCGGCTTGCCGACGCTGAACCTCGGACGCGCATTGGCGCCGGAACTGTTCGAACTGAACCGGCAGGGCGCCTACAACGGCCACATCCCGGTGACCGCGATCAATTCGGCGATCATGGTGCTGGCCGCGGTGCTGCACGGTGCCGACCAGGTCGTGTTCTCCAACGAGCGTTCGGCCAGCTACGGCAGCGTGATCATCGCCTCTGACGGCACGGTTACCGGCGAAGTGAACCACCAGTGGTCGAAGGGTTGGGCGTTCGAAAAGACGTTCGGCGAATACGTGCAATCGCGCGTCGCCGCCGACCTGCATTACTACTCGCTGTTGCGCCCGCTCAGCGAACTGGCGGTGGCGCGGCAGTTCGCGAAGAATTCGCATTACGACGCGCATTTCTCCAGCTGCAACCGCAATTTCCACATCCTCGGCGAGCGCCCGGCCAACCGCTGGTGCGGCGTGTGCCCGAAGTGCCATTTCGTGTTCCTCGCCCTGGCGCCGTTCATGCCCAAGCCGCGCCTGGTCGGCATCTTCGGCCGCAACCTGCTTGACGACCCGGCGCAGGCCGGCGGCTTCGATGCGCTGCTGGAATTCCAGGACCACAAGCCGTTCGAGTGCGTCGGCGAGGGCAAGGAATCGCGCGCGGCGATGTCGCTGTTGGGCGAGCGTCCGGAATGGCGCGAGGACGCGTTGGTGGAGCGCTTCAATCGCGAGATCCGTCCGCAGCTCGATCCGCAGGAACTCGCCTTGGCGCCGCTGCTGGAGATCGGCGGGGAGCATCGCGTGCCCGCCGCGCTGTGGGAAAAGCTGCGTGCGCAGTTCGCTGGCTGACGGCGGACCGATCCGCCTGGCTGCGCTCGCGGACCGCAGGGTCGCGCTGTGGGGCTGGGGCCGCGAAGGCCGTGCGGCCTACC
>DASRYD010000261.1:0-2541 GCA_035653955.1 Pseudoxanthomonas sp. | reverse complement strand
GCGAATGCGCCAGCGGTTCCAGGACCTCCAGCGCCTGCCGGGTGTCGCCCTGTCGCGCCCGCGCCATGCCGAGCAGCAGCACCGCCTGCGGATGGTCGCCGACGACCTTGATGATTTCATGGGCCTGCTCGGCGGCGAGCGCGGGATCGCTGGCGAGCAGTCGCGAGGCATGGGCCAATGCGGTCTGCAGGTCCGCGGATGGCGCTGCCGCCGTGGTCATGCGGGGATCTTCCCCGACGCGGGAGATCCGTTTGCGACGGAAATCGCGCCCCTGCGCATGACCGACTCTAACCGCATGCAGCGTTGCCTCGGCGACGGGAAGTGTCCATCAACTATAACCAATTCCTAACGATTGAAAGGGTCATGTCCCCGGGGTTTCGAACAGAAGAATTTCCGATTACGCCCGCATTCCGGCGAATCGGGCCATGGCATGATCGGGGCCCATCCGGATGCCCGCCATGCGCGCAAATACGCCCCTCCGCAGACGCACGTCGGCCGCGCGGCTGGCGGCCTTGGCCTTGCTCGCCTGCCTGCCTGCCGCCCAGGCCACGGCCGGACAACTCCTGGTCCGGACCGGCCGCATGGTCGATGTCGAAACCGGCCGCGCGCTCGCCGGCCAACAGATCCTGATCGAGGACGGGCGGATCCTGCAGGTGTGCCGCGAGGCCTGCCCCGCGTCCGCGGAAACGCCGCGAGTGGACTGGTCCGCGTTTACCGTCGTTCCCGGACTGATGGACATGCACACCCACCTGGCCGACGAAGGCCAAGGCGCGGATCCCGGTGCGCCGCTGAAGAGCGATCCGGCGCGCGACGCCTTCATCGGCGCAAGGCACACGACCGACACGTTGCGCGCCGGCTTCACGACGGTGCGCGATGTCGGCGCCTACCGCGGCTTCGCCGACGTGGCGCTGCGCGATGCGATCGAAGCCGGCTTCGTGCCCGGCCCGCGCATGTTCGTTGCCGGCGCTTACATCACCGTGCCTGGCGGGGGCGGCGAGATCACCGGCCTGCCGGCAGGCGTGACGGTGTCCGAGGAATTCCGTCGCGGCGTGTCTCGAGGCGAGGCCGACGTGCGACGGCACGTCGCTACCGTGATCGATCATGGCGCCGACTGGATCAAGGTCATCGCGACCGGCGCGGTGCTGACCGCCGGCACCGAGCCGGGTTCGCCGGAATACAGCGAGGCCGAGATCCGCGCCGCGGTCGAGGAAGCGCGCAAGCACGGCGTTTTCGTCGCCGCGCACGCCCACGGCGCCGAAGGCATCAAACGTGCCGTGCGCGCCGGCGTGCGTTCGATAGAACACGGCTCGCTGATCGACGACGAAGGCATCGCGCTGATGAAACAGCACGGCACGTGGCTGGTCGCCGACATCTACGACGGCGACTACATCGACACGGTCGGCCGCGCCGAGGGCTGGTCCGAGGAGGTTCTGCGCAAGAACCTGGAAACCACCGACGCGCAGCGCGAAGGCTTCCGCAAGGCGGTGAAGGCGGGCGTGCGCGTCGCCTACGGCACCGATGCCGGCGTCTACCCGCACGGCGACAATGCGCGCCAGTTCGCCTACATGGTGAAGTACGGCATGACCCCGCTGCAGGCGCTGCGCTCGGCGACGATCGATTCCGCCACCCTGCTGGGCAAGGAAAATGAACTCGGTTCCATCTCGCCGGGCAAGCTCGCCGATCTGGTCGCCGTGGCCTGCGATCCGCTGGCCGACATCGAATGCCTGCGCCAGGTGCGCGGGGTGATCAAGAACGGCGTCGAAGTGCCGTTGCCGGCAACCCGGTAGCGGCTGGCGCGGCCGGCCGCTACCGGGCGGGGGCCCTGCGGGTTCCGGCATGGGGGATCGGGGCAGCTGGATCGTCTGGGTTGTTGTCACCCAACCATGAGGTGTTCCATGCGCAGTCCGCTGGTGTTCCTGTTCGCTTCCGTCCTGGCCACGTCCGCGATGGCCGGCAAGGCCCCGCCCTATACCTACATCCGCATCGGCAGCGCGACCGATGTCGCGCCTGCCACCACCTCGGGCACGGTCCTGATGGGCGGCGGCACCGATGTCGATGCCGCCTTCCAATGGCTTTGCAACCTGGGCGGCAACGGAGACTTCCTGATCATCCGCGCCACCGGTACCGATGCCTACAACCCCTACGTGCAGGGCCTGTGCCCGAACACGAACTCGGTAGCGACGCTGATCATTCCGGATGCCACGGCGGCGAACCATGCGGATGTCGCGGCGATCATCGCCAAGGCGGAGGTGGTCTGGATCGCGGGCGGCGACCAATCCAATTACATCAATTACTGGAAAGGCACGCCGGTGCAGTCCACGCTCAACGCGCGCATCGCGCAGGGCATGCCGGTGGGCGGCACCAGCGCCGGCCTCAACGTGCTGACCCAGTTCGTCTACAGCGCGAACGCCAGCCAGGGCGCGACCAGCAGCCAGGCCCTGGCCGATCCGTTCAACCGCTACCTGACCTTCGATCGCGACTTCGCCGCGGTGTCGACGCTGCAGGGCGTCATCGGCGACCCGCACTTCGCCGCACGCGACC
>DASRYD010000260.1:0-10411 GCA_035653955.1 Pseudoxanthomonas sp. | reverse complement strand
GCCGCCCAGCAGGCCGCCGCGCAGGCGGCCGCAGCCGCCGCGGCTTCCTCGCAGGTCGCCTACGGCGGCACCACCGACGGCAAGACGATCTACGACAACCTGTGCACCGCCTGCCATACCAGCGGCGTGGGCAAGGCGCCGATGCTGAACGCCGCCGGCTTCGGCGCGCGCGCGTCGAAGGGCGTGGACACCCTGTACAAGCACGCCATCGAGGGCTTCACCGGCCCCGACGGCGGCATCATGCCGCCCAAGGGCGGCAACCCGGCGTTGAGCGAGGAACAGATCCACGCCACCGTCGACTGGATGCTGGAGCAATCGAAGTAAGCCGCGCCGCATCCGCCGCACCAACGCCGCCGCCAGGCGGCGTTTTCGTTTCTCCTGTCGTCCCGGGCGCAACGAGGCGTCTGTTTTTCGCGATGAAAGCAGATCCCCCGCCACGCTTGGAACGACAACGGAAACCTTCAGAATCCCGATCCTGATTTGATGGAGAATCCGCATGACGTTCCTCCTCACCGGATTGCTGCTGCTGATGACTGCGATTCCGCCCGCCAGCCCGCCTGCCGCCGGTTCCGGCGTGCCGGCCGTCGATAACGGGCCGGTGCTGCGCATCGGCCAGGTCCAGGGCAACGGCGAGCGCAGTCCGCTGGAAGGCCAGGCCGTCGTCGTCGAAGGCGTGGTCACCGGCAACTTCGGCATCGGGCTGGGCGGCTTCTTCATCCAGGACGACGGCGACGGCGATGCGTCGACTTCCGATGGCCTGCTGGTAATGCCCGCCGCGGAGAACCTGCCGCAAGTGCACGTCGGCCAGCGCGTGCGCGTGCAGGGCCACGTGACCGAAGACAAGGCCGACAACCCGCGCGGCACCATGACCGTGCTGCGCGCCACGCGCATCGACGCGCGCGGCAATGGCGATGTCGCCGCGGCGAAACTCGCCGCGCCGCCAACCGATTGGGAAGCGCTGGAAGGCATGCGCGTGCAGGTCGAGGCGACGCTGACCTTGAACGGCACCGACGCGCGCTTCGGCGAAACCCTCGCCAGTTTCGACGGCCGCCTGTGGACCCCGACCGAACTGGCCGAACCCGGCAGCGAGCGGATCAAGCAGGTCGAGGCCGACAACGCGCGACGCAGGATCGTGCTGGACGATGCCAGCAACCGCCGCGATCCGGACAAAGTCTGGTATCTGCCGCAAGGCGAAGTGCGCGGCGGCAGCACCGCGGCCGGCGCCGAAGGCATCGTCGACCAGCGCCACGGCGGCTGGCGGCTACAGCTCACCGAACCGCTGCAAGTCGCAGCGGCGCAACGCGGCGAAGCGCCGCAGGTCGCCGGCAACGTGCGCGTGGCGGTGTTCAACCTCGAGAACATGTTCAACGGCGACGGCCGCGGCGGCGGTTTCCCGACCTCGCGCGGTGCGCGCACGCCGCAACAGTTGCAGGCGCAGACCGCGAAGCTGCTCGCCACGCTACGCGCGCTGGACGCCGATATCGTCGCGTTGATGGAACTGGAGAACGACGGCTACGGCCCCGAGTCGAGCATCGCCCAGTTCGTCGCCGCGTTGAACGCGGGCGGTTCCGATTGGCCGGCTTCCGATTGGCAATTCATCGACACCGGCAATGGGCCGGGTATCGACACGATCCGCGTCGGCCTGATCTATCGCGCGTCGAAAGTCGCGCCGGTCGGCAGATTCGCCGTGCTCGAAGGCGGTCCGTTCGGCGAACGCAGCCGCGTGCCGCTGGCGCAGGCGTTCCGACGCGGCGACGGACAGCCGTTCACCGTGGTCGCCAACCACTTCAAGTCGAAAGGCTGCAGCGAAGCCGAAGGCCTCGACCGCGACCAGGGCGACGGGCAGGGCTGCTGGAACGCGCTGCGCGTGGATTCGGCGCGGCGCCTCGATGCGTGGCTGAAGACCGACCCGACCGGCAGCGGCGGTCGCGCGGTGTTGGTCGGCGACTTCAATTCGTATGCGATGGAAGACCCGCTGCGTTATCTGCGCGACGCCGGCTGGCAGGACGCCTTCGTCGTCGCCGGCGTGCAGGAGCCTTACAGCTTCATGCACGAAGGCCGCCTCGGCCGCCTCGACCACGCCCTGCTCAGCCCGGCCATGGCCAAGTCGCTGCGCGGCGCGGCGGAATGGCATAGCAATGCCGACGAATCGCGCAGCCATGGCTACGCACAAGGCAACGAAGCCGGGCCGTGGCGAAGTTCCGACCACGATCCGATGCTGCTGGGTTTCGATTTGTAGCTTTTGACGTTCCCTTCCCCCACCGGGAGAAGGTGGCGCGAAGCGCCGGATGAGGGCGGGAACCTGCAGACGCGGGATTGGCTACGACGCAAGCGAGTCTTCCGCCCTCATCCGCCCTACGGGCACCTTCTCCCGGTGGGAGAAGGAAAGACAGGCGCTATCATTCACCGATGACCGCTCCTGATTTTCCGATCGCCTCCGCCACGCTGACCCTGCCCGGCCCGGCCGGCGCCCTCGAAATCGCAGTCGACCTGCCGCGCGTGGAAGATGCGCGCCCGCTGACCGCCATCGTCTGCCATCCGCTGTCGACCGACGGCGGCACGCTCAACAACAAGGTCGTCACCACCACGGCGCGTGCGCTGCGCGAGCTCGGTGCGACGACCGTCCGCTTCAACTTCCGCGGCGTCGGCCATTCGGCCGGGGAGTTCGACCACGGCGTTGGCGAACTCGACGACCTGCGCGCGGTCGTCGCATGGGTGCGCGAGCAGCGGCCGCACGATGCATTGTGGCTGGCCGGTTTCAGTTTCGGCTCGTACGTCTCGCTGCGCGGGGCGAAGGAGCTCGGCGCCGACGCGGTGATTTCCATCGCGCCGCCGGTCGAGGGACGCGGCTGGGACTTCGGCCCGATCGATTTGCCGGAAGTGCCGTGGCTGGTGGTGATGGGCGACGCCGACGAAATCGTCGATCCGCAGGCGGTGTACGCCTGGCACGCCACGCTGCCCGATCCGCCGGTGCTGGTGCGACTGCCCGAGACCAGCCACTTCTTCCACGGCAAGCTGATCGAATTGCGCGAGGCGATCCAGCACGTCGCGCGCGGCTGGTTGCCGGCGGCATGAACGATTCCGCGGAGCAGGCAGCGCCGCTGCCTTCGCAGGCGTACGCCGCCGGCGCGGCGCGCGGCGACTGGCAGGACGACCCGGCCCAGCACCCGGCGTTGGCCGAACTGGACCGCATCCATTCGCAATTGCTGGCGACGGCGCAAGGCGGCGGCCTGTTCGGGCGCCTGTTCAAGCTGAAATCCGAGCCGGTGAAAGGCCTGTACTACTGGGGCGAAGTCGGGCGCGGCAAGACCTTCCTGGTCGATCTGTTCTACGACGGGCTGCCGATCCGGGAAAAGTACCGTACGCATTTCCATCGTTTCATGCGCAACGTGCACGAGCGCCTGCGTGCGCACGCGGGCGAAGCCGACCCGCTGGCGAAGATCGTTCGCGAAGCCCGCGGCCGCCTGCGCGTGCTGGTGCTGGACGAATTCTTCGTGACGGACATCGGCGACGCGATGCTGCTGGCGAAGTTGCTGGAACACATGGTCGCCGAGGGGATCACCCTGGTGACCACGTCGAACACCGCGCCGGAGAACCTGTACAAGGACGGCTTGCAGCGCGCCGGTTTCATGCCGGCGATCGCGCTTATACAGCAACATTGCGTGGTGCTGCGCTCCGGCGGCGAAGAGGACTATCGACTGCGCGCGCTGACCCGTTCGCCGGTATACCGCGCGCCGCTGGATGCGCAATCCGACGCGTGGCTGGCCGCGCGCTGGAAGGAACTCAGCGGCGGCAGCGATGCGCACGCCGGCAACATCGAGATCGATTCGCGCAAGATCTCGGTGCGCGGACGCGGCAAGAGCATCGTCTGGTTCGACTTCGCCACGCTATGCGAAGGCCCGCGCAGCACCACCGACTACATCGAGGTCGCACGCGAGTTCAATACCGTGCTGCTCGGCGACATTCCTTCATTCGACGCGTTGAACGAAGACGCCGCGCGCCGCTTCGTCAACCTGGTCGACGAGCTTTACGACCGTCATGTCAACCTGGTCTGCACCGCTGCCGCCGCGCCGACCGCGCTGTATTCGGGCGCGCGCCTCGGTGGCGCGTTCGAGCGCACGGCCTCGCGGTTGATCGAGATGCAGAGCGCGGAGTATCTCGCGACTTCGCATCGGGCGTGAACGCCATCAAGATCCGGTTTCGGTCCATCTCGGTCACTTCGATGTAAAAAAGCTCGGCGGAAGAGGGATGCCATGTGTTCATGGCAATTTTCGAACCGCAACATGCCGGCCAGACGGCAAGCTCGCGATCGCTTCGCTACGGATCGGTCTTGGGGGCGCGATAAATCGGGTTGCCCACGAGCCAGAGCCTACCGTCCTGACCGCGCACGTTGACCCGGGTCCAGTGGCGGCGTCCGTCATCGCGACGGGAGAAGCGGACGACCTGCTGATCCTGGGTCGAAGCCAACGCGGTCGTCTGGATGAGGACGCCATCTTCGATCACCTCAAGGCGCCCGCCGCCGACATTGCTCATGGTCGCTTCGAACTGGATATCGCGGCCTTTTGCCACTGTCAGTAGTCCACCCATCGCGACGGATTGCTGGCGCGAACGCGCGCTGAACTCCAGCATGCGATTCCGGCTGCCCTGAACGTCGATGAAAACCTGCCCGGAGCGCAGGCCCGCAAGAATGGCGGGCTGCGACAGGGCGTCAGCTTTGACCACCGTTGTCGGCAAGCCGATCCGCGCGCCACCGGGTGTTGCGCCAGTCAATGCCGGATCATGGTTGTCGCTGCCGCCGATCGCGGTGATTCGATGCCCTTCGTCGAGCAGTTTTTCCCAGAATGGGATGCCGGAATAGGACGTGTCCGCGTCGCCGCCATTCACGACTTCGATCGCCTGGACGCGCGCGTAATCGACGGGAGGTACCGGCGCCCATCCGCAGCCCATGCAGGCTTCGCCGGAAGGGCGTATCGGATGATTGATCGAGAAGATCCCGCCCAACGGTTCGATCGACTGCAGCAGGTGGTTCCAATCGGGTACATCCGTGCTGCCTACCCGAAAGTCGACCGGCGCCACGGGGCCGATCAGGTTGCCGTGGCCGGTGAACGTGGTGATTTCGCGGCCGGGCATGAGCAGCATCTGGTCGAAATATGGCTGCATCTCGCGCAGGTCACTGGCCTGGGACACGGTGTTGTGATCGGTCACGGCGATGAAGTCCAAGCCGTGGGCCGCAGCCTGTTGCGCGGTGACGAACAAGGGGCAGGGAACCCGCTGGCCGCCCTGGCTGGTACAGCTGCCGTCGCTGTGCGCGTCGTGCATGTGCAAATCGCCACGGTACCAGCCCGGCGTTGCGCGCAAGGGCTGGTCTTCCGGCACATCGAACCAGATCCGCGCGGTGAACGTGTCGCTGGAGGATTCGCGCACATTGGGGAAACCCAGGAGCAGAGCCCAGCGGCCCGGCGCGATCGTGCCGGGCAGATACGAGGGGGTCGCGTCGGTGGTCGACACGGTGAAGCGGCGCTTGTTGCCGCCGCTCCAGCCGCGGAAACCATCGCGTCCGTAGAAGCCATCGGGACCCAGCAAGCCCAAATCGACAGTGGTCTTGCGCTCGCGGCCGCTGTATTCGAACTCCACTGTGATCCGTGTGGTGCCGGCAGGCACCTCGAAAGGCACCTGTCGGTAGGTCTGGTGGTCGCGTCCGCCGATCTCGCCATGCAGTACCGCATTCGCGGGTTTTGCCGCGTTGGCGTTCAGAGCAACGGCCAGGCACAGCAGCAGGCCCCCCATACGGGCGCGCGCGGAATTGGCAGCCTTCATCGATGTCGAGGCGGCCATGCTCAGAAACGGTACATCAGGGCCAGCCGGTAGCTGCGTCCCAGCAGCGGACGCGCGATGAAGGTATTGGCACCGGCATCGCCACTCTGCAGCTCGCCCTGTCGCGGATTGCCTTCGGTCAGGCCCAGCGAGTTGTCCAGATTGTCGGCGTAGCCGTAGATCGAGAACTGGTCGCTGACATCGAAGCGGGCACTGAAGTTGTACACGTCATACGACGGCAGCCGCACCGAGTTGGCGGTATCGACGAAGCGCTCGCCTTGGCGCTCGTAGGCCAGTTGCAGGCGCAGGCGGTCGCCCAGCAGGTTCAGGCCGGGCACCACGCGCAGACTGGTCTTGGGCACGCGGATCAGCTGATTGCCGTCGAAGTTGCGCACCGTGCCATTGCTTTCGGTGTAGGTCAGCCCGTCGTACTGCGGGTCCTGCACGGTGGCGGTGAACGATACGTCGAACCATTCCGTCGGCCGCACGGTGCCTTCCAGTTCCAGGCCGAGCGTGCGCGTGTCGGCATAACGCGCTTCGCTGACGATGACGCCGTCCAGTCCCGCGCGGTAGTTGGTGAAACCGACGTTGTCGTACTTCGTCCAGAACGCGGTGGCGAACAGGTCAAACAAGGAGCTGGCGAACTTGTAACCCAGTTCGCCCAAGCCCATCGTCTGGATGTACGGCTTCGCCGCCGCGTTGGTCACGTAACTGGCCAGACTAGGCAAGCGGTTGGCCGAGGTGTAGCGCGCGAACAGGCCGGAACTCCGGCCGAACTGCCAGTTGGCGCCCACGGTCCAGCCCAGCTCGTCGAAGCTGTCGTCATAGGTGGCGAACTCGCCGGTACCGGTCCAGATCTGCGAGGTGGGGGGCATGCCCAGGTTGACTTGCTTCCTGCGTTCCACCCAACCCTCGGTGTGCATCTTTTCCCAGCGCACGCCGGCATCCAGGCGGAACGTGTCGTTGATCTGCCATTCGTCCGCCAGATAGACCGCATTCGTCACCTGCTTGCCGGAAGCATTCTCCCATTCGTAGCCGTAACGCCAGATGCCGTTGTCGGTGATCGTCGCCAACACGTTGCCGGCGGCATCGACCGCGACCAGATCCAGCAGTCGCGCATTGTTCCGCACGTCGAGCAGTGCGTTCGACGAATAGCGATCAAAATCCTCGTCGATGTGCGCGTAGTAATAACCCAGCGTTACATCGTGGGTCTGGCTGCCGAATTCGAAACGATGCGAGGACTGCAGGTCGTTCATGAACTCGGTGACCGGCATGGTGACGCCGCGCAGGCCGCCGACAATCACCAGGCCGTTGCCGTTCTGGTTGGCCACGTCGTATATCTGGCCTGGCGTGGCGGCATAGCGAAGTTGCAAAGCAGCCGCGCCCGGCACCGCAGCCAGGTAGGCCTGCGACTGCCGCAGGAAACTGGCCGCGCTCATCAGCGAGTTCGGGAACACGCCGTTGCGCTGGGTACGGGTGTCGTTGAAGCGCATGCTGTCGCGCAACACCCAGCCGTCGAACGGCGAGAAGTCGAACTTCGCGGTGTATTGGGTGCGTTCGACCTCGGTGCCGCGCGTGTTGTCGAAATCGTAGTCGGCGCCGCTGGCGGTGGTCATCGATACATGCGCGGTTTCCGGGCCGGCCACGGTGCCGTGGTTGCCGTCGAAGCCGGGTACGGCGCGGATTTCGCCGTCCGCATAGGTACGCATCGGAATGCCGGTGTAGAAGATCACTGTGTCGTCGAGGCGCTTGACATCGAATTCGACCCTGCCGCGCTCGAACTCGCGGCCCAGCGATGCGCGCAGCTGGTGGCCATGCGTGCCTTGGTAGCCGGGATCGCGAACGCCGTCCTCGAAGCGGGCAAAACCGCCGAGCGCGAATTTCCAGCCATTGGCCAACGGTTGGCCGTACCAGAAATCGGTGCGCAACAGTCCGCTGTCGCCGACGGTCAGCTTGGCCAGGCCTTCCGCCGAATCCGCTACCTTGCGCGGCACGAAATTGATCGCGCCGGCCGGAGCGTTGGAATAGAACACCGACGACGGGCCACCGCGCACCACTTCGATGCGTTCTATGGTTTCGTCCAGCCTGAACACCTGGTCGCCATTGAGATAGCCCAGCGCCGGGTCGTGCTGGACCGGCACGCCATCTTCCAGCAATTGCACCGATCCGAAGCCGTCCACCGGCACGCCGCGGGCACGGATGTTGCCGCTGGCCTCGCCGCCGGAAGCTTCCACCCAGAAACCCGGAACCGACTTCATGGCCTCGGTCACGCTGGTTGGCGCCTGCAGACGCAGGGTTTCTTCCTCGATATTCGTCACCGAATAACTGGTTTCCGCCTTCGTGCGCACGTCGGTACCTGCGCGACCGGTAACGATGACGGTGTCCAGGTCCTTGGCGGTCGTCGTATCTTGCGCGTGCAGCGGAAGTGCGGGAATGGCGCAGGCGGCGGCTAGCAGTGCCCGACGAATCGAGGTACTGAGACGATGGAGCTTGAAGGGCATGAAGTGTCAACCAGACAGTAGGGGATGAAGGTTCGCGTTGGCCGCGAAGGAATCCCGCATGCTCGATTTCCCCCGTTTCGACAGGGTGTCGACCAGATGACGATTTTCGGTCATGGCGCGGAACCGCAAGACCATGGGGCGTTCCGCGCCGACATTCGCCGAAACCGCCTGGTCCTATCGGCCGCTGGTAAGCACGCAATGCACGACAGCTCGCCGCGATGTTCGGACGAGCGATCGAATCATCGCCTCCCTACTTCTCCCACGGCGGCACATCGCCAAAATGCGCCTCGAGGAAATCGACGAATGCACGCACGCGCGGCGGCACGAAGCGGCGCTGCGGCGTCACCGCGTGGATGCCGGTTTCCGGAATCGTCCATTCCGGCAGTACTCGCTGCAATCGGCCCGCGCGCAGGTCGGCGGCGACGTGCCAGTACGAGAACATCGCGATGCCTTCGCCGGCCACCGCCGCATCGCGCAGCAATTCACCCAGAGTGCTTTCCAGCCGGCCGGTGACGTGGACCTCGGCCTCGGCGCCATCGGCATGGTGCAGGTGCCAGTGGTCGCGGCGGCGATGGCTGTCGAACAGCAGCAGGCAGTTGTGCCGCGCCAGCGCTTCCGGCGATGCCGGCGCGCCGTGGCGGCGCAGGTAATCGGGCGAGGCGCACAGCACGCGGCGGTTGGCGGCAATGCGCCGCGAGACCAGGCTGGAATCGTCGAGCTCGCCGATGCGGATGGCCAGATCGAAACCGTCGCCGACCAGATCAACGGTCTGGTCGCTGAGATGGGCGACCACGCGCACCAGCGGATGCCGCGACATGAACTCGGGCAGCAGCGGCGAGACGTACATGCGGCCGAAGGTCGCACCCATGGTCACGCGCAGGTTGCCGGCCACCTCCGAGCCCGTGCGGCGCAGGCCCGAGGCCAGCGCCTCGAATTCCTCGACCAAGGGCCGCCCCTGTTCGGCCAGGGCCAGCCCTTCCGGAGTCGGATGCAGGCTGCGCGTGGTGCGCTGGAGCAGGCGCACGCCCAGGCCGTCCTCCAGCCGCTTCAGGCGCTGGCTGGCCACCGCCACCGACAGGCCGAGGCTGTGTGCGGCCGCGGTAATCGAGCCGAGGTCGAGCACGCGCAGGAACAAGCTGAGGTCGCCGATCCGATCCATTTTCAATGATTCATTGAAAGTGATTTGGAATATTCGCGGTTTTTCGCGAAATAGGGAAGCCGCATCCTGCACGTCTCCCCTTCGGATCGTCCGTCATGGCTTCCCCTTCCCCCGGCTCCCAGCGCATGCCCCTGGCCGTCTATGCCCTCACCGCGGGCGCCTTCGGCATCGGCACCACCGAATTCGTGATCATGGGCCTGCTGATGCAGGTCGCCGCCGACTTGCACGTGTCCATCGCCAGTGCCGGCCTGCTGATCTCGGGCTACGCGCTGGGCGTGTTCGCCGGCGCACCGCTGCTGACCGCCGCGACCGGGCGCTTGCCGCGCAAGGCGGTGCTGGTCGCGCTGATGGTCGTGTTCACCCTGGGCAACCTGGCCTGTGCGCTGGCGCCGAATTACGAAGTGCTGATGGCCGCGCGTGTGCTGACCTCGCTGGCCCATGGCACCTTCTTCGGCGTCGGCGCGGTGGTCGCCACATCGCTGGTCGCCGAGGACCGCAAGGCTTCGGCGATCTCGATCATGTTCACCGGCCTGACCGTGGCCACCCTGCTCGGCGTGCCGGCCGGCGCATGGCTGGGCCTGCACCACGGCTGGCGAATGACGTTCTGGGCGGTGGCGGCGATCGGCGTGGTGGCCACGCTGGTGATCGCGACGATGGTGCCGAACGATCGCGGCAACGACGCCGCGTCTTCGCTGCGCGACGAAATCCGCATGGTCGCGCGTCCGCCGGTATTGCTGGGCCTGCTGATGACCGTGCTCGGCTTCGGCGGCATGTTCACCGTCTACACCTTCATCCAGCCGCTGCTGACCCAGGTCACCGGCTTCGCCGACGCGGCGGTGTCGCCGATCCTGCTGGTGTTCGGGGTCGGCATGATCGCGGGCAACATGCTGGGTGGACGCCTGGCTGATCGCCACCTGCCGTCCTCGCTGCTGGTCAC
>DASRYD010000259.1:0-2277 GCA_035653955.1 Pseudoxanthomonas sp. | reverse complement strand
CGCCGCTGCGCGGCGGATGTTCGCGCACGCTCAGCGACCTGGTCCACCAGATCACCGCCGCGATCGATAACCGGGACGTCAACCGGCTGGCCAGCGTGTACCAATGGGCCGGTGCGTCCGATGAAACGGCGAACAGGATCCTCGACCGGCTCCAGGTCATCGTCGATCGCCCGTTGCTCGACATCGAGCCGATCCGCCCCGCTCCGCCGCCGATTACCGACGACGCCGGCAACGTCGTCGACACGAACGAGGACGGTTATTACCCGCAGACCGCCACGCTGCCGCGCCCGACCGGCCTGCGGGTGATGCAGTCGCTGAAGAACGGCAGCGCCACGGGCAGCACGACCTTCGGCCTGCGCCGGAGCTACGGCTGCTTCTGGATTTCGCTGTAGGAGCGCATCGCGGGAGCGGCCAGGGCCGCTCCCGCAAATGTCCCTAGGATGCGCGAGCGAATTTCAATGTGGCAATCACGCCGCGTTCCGCCCCCGGCCGCACGCCGACCTGCCAGCCGTACAGGTCGCACAGGCGGCTGACGATGGAAAGGCCGATGCCGCCGCCCTGCGAATGCCCGGCATGGGTACCGCGATAACCGCGTTCGAACAGCCTTGCGGCGTCCTCTTCGCTCAGGCCCGGACCGGTGTCGACCACTTCCACGGCATCCGCGCGCAATTTCACCGTCACCGAGCCTTCCTGGGTGTACTTGACCGCGTTGCCGATCAGGTTGCCCAGCGCCACCGACAGCGCCGACTCCGGCGCATCGACGGTCAGGCCGCTTTCGCCTTCCATGCGCAACTCGAGCGGCTTGCTGCCCAGCTGGGCGCGGTGCGCGTCGAGTTGCTGTTCCACCACCTTCGCCACCAGCGTGCTGCCCTGCCCGCGCTCGTTGCGCGACAGCAGCAGCAGCGAGCCGATCAGGTCGGTGCATTGCTGCTCGGCGCGCTGGATGCGCAGCAGGCGCTGCACCAGTTTCTCGTCCAGGTCGGCGCGCGCGAGCAGCAGTTCGGTGGCGCCGCGGATCACCGCCAGCGGCGTGCGCAGTTCGTGGCTCACGTCGGCGTTGAACTCGCGGTCGCGCTGCACCACCTCGGTCAGGCGCGCGGAGTAATCGTCCAGCGCCTTGGCCAGTTCGCCGACTTCGTCCTCGGGGAAGTGGGGCGCCAGCGGCCGCGGATTGCTGCTGCCGCGGTAGGCGCGCAGGCGCGAGGCCAGTTCCGACACCGGACTCATCACCCGCGACGCTGACCACCAGCCGATCAGCAGCGAGGCGACGGTGAATACCCCAACGACGATGTACAGCGCCCGGTTGAACTTGACCTTGCCCTTGGCCGATTCCGTCATGTCGTAGGCGAGGAAGAACCAGGTCTGCGGCGTCTTCTGCACCGCCAGCCGATAGGTGAACGGCGAGCCGTCCTCGTTGTTGCCGCTCAGCGTGTGGATGCCGTTCGGCAGCTCGTACCAGTCGGGTTCGTCGATGCGCAACTGTTCGAACTTGTCGGTGGAGAAGGCGTACGCCCTCATCGTCTGCACCTGCAGGTCCTGCTCGCGGCCCTGGCTGGAGACGTATTTCTGCTTGTATTCGGCGATGTTCCGGCTCATCGCATCGACGACCAGGTCCTCTTCGACCCGTTCGCGCACCCAGTTGGCCGACAGGGCCAGCATCAGGCTCAGGAAGAACCCGAGCAGGACGAACGACAGGATGATGCGGGCTCGCAGCCGGCGCCGCAGCACCGGGCGCCGTCGCGCAGGGGCCGGGTCAGTTGCTGCCATCGGGCGCGGCGATGCGGTAACCGATGCCGTGGCGGGTCTGGATGTAGGCGCTGTCGAACGGCTTGTCGACCACGCTGCGCAGGCCGTGGATGTGCACGCGCAGGGAATCCGAATCGGGCAGTTCCTCGCCCCACACGCGGGTTTCCAGCTCCTGTCGCGTCACCACCGCCGGCGAGGCTTCCATCAGCGCCTGCAGGATCTTCAGCGCGGTCGGGTTGAGCTGCAGCAGCTTGCCTTCGCGGCGCACCTCGAGCGTGTCGAGGTTGTATTCGACATCCCCGACTTCGAGCACGCGCGTCTGCACGCCGCGGCCGCGACGCGACAGGGCATTGAGGCGTACCTCGACTTCCTGCAGCGCGAAGGGCTTGATCAGGTAGTCGTCGGCGCCCGAGTCGAAGCCCGCGAGCTTGTTGTCCAGGCTGTCGCGCGCGGTGAGCATCAGCACCGGCGTCTGCTTGCGCGCCTCGTTGCGCAGCTTGCGGCAGACCTCCAGGCCATCCATGCCCGGCA